>CAYZYD010000008.1:0-19022 GCA_964482505.1 uncultured Planctomycetia bacterium
TACCTCCCCCCGAGCGGTTGCTCGCGCTCGGCTTTCAAGAAGAAGACCTGAAAGACCTCGTCCTCTACGAACCCGTGGGCTGCAAAGTTTGCGGGTCGGGATACAAGGGTCGTTTTGCTCTTCTCGAGACCCTCTACCTATCGGAGGAGGTCCGGCGTCTCGTGATCGAAGGGGCGTCGGCTATGGATATCAAAGCGCAGGCGATGAAAGAGGGGATGATCTCTTTGCGGCGAGCCGGAATTCTCAATGTGATGAGAGGAAAATCGACGATCGAAGAACTCCTGAGAGTTACGATCGCGGATTAAGGGGACGTAATGAAGAGCTACAAGTACCGTTCGAAGAATCCGCAGGGGAAGCTTGTCACCGGGGTTCTCGACGCGGAGAGTGAAAACGAAGCGATTAGCGAGCTGCGCCGACGCGGCCTGACAATCATCTCGCTCAATACCCAGCGCAGCTCGGCGAACAAGGGGAAGAGCTCGTTCTTCAGCATGGAGATCGGAGGGGGTAAGGGCGGGGCTAACCGCAAGCGGAAAGTCAAATCCGCAGACATCGTCATTATCACGCGGCAGCTTGCGACCATGGTCTCGGCGGGGATTCCGCTCGTCGAGGGCCTCGAGATTCTCGGCGAACAAGCGAGCAATCCCACGCTCCGGCTGACCTTGGCCGATGTCGTCTCGGATGTCCGGGCAGGTAAAGACTTCTCGCAGGCTCTGATTCAGCACCCTAAGGTCTTCAACAATATCTATATCAACATGGTTCGGGCCGGCGAGGCGAGTGGTCAGCTCGACGTCGTCCTCGCCCGTCTGGCTGAGTACCAAGAAGACGCCGAGAAACTCAAGGCGGAAATCAAGTCGGCGATGACCTACCCGGTGATCTCGCTCATCATGATCACGGGGATCACCCTCTTCCTGCTCGTCTTTATCATTCCGAAGTTCGAAGAGATGTTCAAATCGATGAACGTCGAGCTCCCGGGAATCACCAAAGCTCTGCTCGCTACCTCACAATTCTTACAGGAGTACTTCCTCTACTGGACCGGGGGGATCGTAGCGGTGATCGTGAGTGTGATCATGTACTTTAGAACCGAGAAAGGGAGCTTTGTCCGAGATTGGATAATCCTCTAGCTACCGATTTTCGGGAGCCTCTTAGCGAAAGTATCGATCTCGCGCTTCGCTCGTACCTTCTCGACTCTGATCCAGAGCGGGGTTCCGATTCTCGGAGCCCTCGAAATCGTAGCTCAAACTTGCGGTAATTTGATCTACACCAAGGCGATCAACGAGGCGAGCGCGGCCGTCCGCGAAGGGGAGACACTCGGGGAGCCGCTTCAACGTACGGGGGTCTTTCCGATGATGGTGACTCGGATGGTCTCGATCGGTGAGAAATCGGGAGCCCTCGAAAGCCTGCTTGAGAAGATCTCTGAATTCTACGATCAGCAAGTTTCGACAACCGTCAAGTCGCTGACGTCACTCATCGAACCGATCATGATCGGAGTCATGGGTTTTATCGTAGGGGGAATGGTCATGGCGATCTTCCTACCGATCTTCCAAATGATCAGCGCAATGGGCAGCTAACGTGATTGCTTCCGGTCTGTGGGAACGAGTTCGATTGGGACTGCAAAGAGAGTCGGCGGGACTAGAATCCCCCTCGCGGGGAAGCCTTTCGCTGACTCTCTACCAGACCGGTATTCTGCTCTTGGGGGTCCTGCTCGTCGGCGTGGCGAGTGAAAAGTCGATCGCACCCAATTTCGAGAAGGTCTTGCCGCTTCTCTACACGCTGCTGCTTTTCTGGGGAGTCTCGCAGCTCGCGACGTTGAGTTCGACAATCCGTGGGTCTCAGCGGGGGGTGCGTCTCCGGGTTCTCGTCGACCTCGGTTTCTCGCTCGCGATCGTCTGTCTCACCGGTGGCGTGGTCTCGTTCTTCTTGCCCCTTCTCTTCGCCAGTGTTCTCGCCTCGAGTACCTTTCTCGGTCTCCGGCAGGCGGTGATCACGACTAGCTTCACGAGCGCCGCCTTGACTCTGATGACTATGAGTCAAATTGCCGGGTGGAGACCGGCCGAGCTCATCGGGGCCGTGGCCCGTGGAGTAGAAGGACGGACCAGCTTTCTCATCAC
This sequence comes from uncultured Planctomycetia bacterium, assembly GCA_964482505.1. GTDB lineage: Bacteria > Planctomycetota > UBA8108 > UBA1146 > JAJFFE01 > CAYZYD01. The sequence continues at coordinate 2,109 of CAYZYD010000008.1, forward strand.
ATCGCTCGTCGGGCAGACGATTGCGATGCACTTCATGACCTATCTCGGCGCTCGTCTCAAAGGGGGACTCGAACGGGCCGAGTCTCTCAAATCGAAGATTGTCGAGGGGATCGGGGACGGGGTGATCGCGGTCGATGAGCGACGACGGGTGATCTTGATCAACGGTGAAGCCGAGCGGATGTTCGAGCTCGATCCCGAGGCGAGTTACTTGCGCCGCTCGCTGTTCGAAGCGTTTGCCGAACCGAGACTCGAGCGACTCGTCGAGTTGCTCGAGAGCTCCAAGCCGGGAGTGCGCGCGATCGAATGGGAGAAATCGGACGAGACCCTCCCCCTTACTCTGCGCTGCACGGAGATCCCGAGCGCCTCGGGTGCTCGCGGTCTCTGGGTTTTCATCTTTCATGACCGCAGCTTTGAAAAGCGGGCCGCACGCGCTGAAGCGCGACTCCGGAATCTCCAGGCGCTTGAGGATCTCGCCCTTGGCTTGGTGCACGAGATTCGAAATCCCCTCGCTTCGATTCGGGGATCGGTCCAGGAGTTGAGTACCGGTCGGCTCAGCGACCGGCAGCGAGATCGCTTGAGCAGCATCGCGATTCGAGAGTCGGACCGTCTCGACCGAATCGTGACCGAGTTTCTTGAATCGGCGAGCACCCAGCCCAACCGTAAAGAAGAGTTTCGCCTTGGCGAATGCCTCCAAGAGGTCGCGGAATCTCTCCGTTGTCGCGACGACGCGAAGCAGGTGGAGGTTGAGGTCGACTCCCCTGAGACTGCGCTCGTCTTCGGACAGCGCGAGCAGATCCACCGGGTCTTCTTAAATCTGGGGGTCAATGCGGTTGAGGCCCTCGGCGGAGTGGGCTCGCTTCTCTTCGAAGTCCGGTCAGCGGACGAAGTCGAACCGTCGGATCGTCGTATTCCGATCGGGGATCAAGAGTCGGATATGTGGGAAATCACGGTGACCGATACCGGACCTGGGATGGACGAGGCGATCCGCAAACGCATCTTCAATCCCTTCTTCACTACCAAAACTCGCGAAGGCGGTCTCGGCTTGCCACTTGTCGAGAGGATTGTGCACGGTCACGGAGGGACGATCGAGGTGGAGAGCCAGCCCGGACGCGGAACCCAGTTTCGGGTCTGGCTTCCTAAGGAGAGCGATCGGCACCAGGTTGCTCGTGAAGGCGTAGAGGAGCGATCGCTTGCGATCTAGGCCCGCATTATTCACGAACCGCGTAGCGAGAAGTCGCAAGGAAACGGACGGGGGCCGGAGGTGACCTTCAAGGTGTTGAGGATCGAATCCGTCCTTCTGACGCGTGAAAAATGGGGGCTAGCGACTCGTCAGGAACCGTTGCTTGCGGCCAATTTGGGGAGACCGCAGCTCAGAGCACCGGCCACGGTGTTCGACATTCGATCAGGCTAGATGGGGGAATGCAGGAGCATTTGATATGACGCAGAATGAAATCGATGTGCTCGTCGTCGATGACGAAGAGAGCATGCGAGATTTCCTCGAGATCGTCTTGATCAATGAGGACCTCAACGTCCGCATCGCAAACAGCGGCGAAGAGGCTATCTCTATCATCAAAGATGAGAAGCCGCGGGTCTTTATTCAGGATCTACGTATGGGCGGTCTCGACGGCATGGAGCTCCTCGAGACGGCGAAGTCGCTCAACCCCCTCATGCCGATCATCGTGATCACGGCCTATTCGAGTTGGGACAACGCGGTCGATGCTATGCGACTCGGTGCCTTCGACTACCTGAAAAAGCCCTTCGATACCGAGCACATCCGGAATGTCGTCCAGCGTGCTCTCGTTGTCTCCCGCAATTCGATCGACAATACCGGTCTCCCCAATCGACTGATCGTCGGCAACACCGAGCCCATGCAGAAACTATTCGAGCTCATCGAAAAAGTTTCACCTACCGACTCGACGGTCCTCATCCGCGGAGAGAGTGGCTCGGGTAAGGAGCTCGTGGCACGCTCTATCCACGCCTCTTCACACCGACGCTCCAAGCCTTTTATTGCGGTCAACTGCTCTGCATTCTCGGAGAACCTCCTTGAGAGCGAGCTCTTCGGACATACACGGGGTGCGTTTACGGGAGCGACCGAAAATCGCAAGGGGCTCTTTGTCTCGGCCGACGGAGGAACCCTCTTCCTCGACGAAGTCGCCGATATGAGCGCGAGTACTCAGGTGAAGATGTTACGCGCTCTCGAAGAGCGGCGCGTGATGCCGGTCGGGGGATCGGAAGAGCTCGACGTCGACGTCCGGATTGTGGCCGCCACCAACCGTGATCTCGAAACTGCGATCAGCGAGGGTGAGTTCCGTGAGGATCTTTTCTACCGGCTCAATGTGATTCCGCTCTACCTGCCCCCCCTGCGCGAACGCAAGGAGGACATTCCACTTCTCGCGGGACACCTTCTCGCCAAGTACGCAAAGTCGATGGGGCGTCCCGTCCGGCGTCTGTCTGAGGCCGCTCAACAGACTTTGCTCGGCTACGATTGGCCCGGCAACGTCCGCGAGCTCGACAATGTGATCCAGCGGCACGTCGCTCTCTGCGAAGGGGAGTCGATCGAATCGATCCAGTTCTCGACGAAGAACATCTCGACACCGGCGAGATCTTCGACGCCGGGCGAAGCAATTTTTGCTGTCCCCGATCAAGGGATCGATCTCGACGATGTGCTCGAAGACATCGAGCGCAAGTTTCTGATCAACGCGCTCGAAAAGACTGGCGGCAACCTGACGAAGGCTGCCAAGATTCTCGGGCTCTCCTACCGGTCGATTCGCTACAAGGTCAAGAAGCTCGGCGTTCGTGACCTGCTACCCAAGATCTGAGACTCCACCGAGACGCTGAGACTGAGAGGGCAAAACGCGGGAGCGGGCGACTTCGTCGTCGCCCTCTGGGGTAGGACCGATGCATAGGCTCAAAGGATCAGTAGTGGTAGCGGTTCGCAACGACGAATCGGGAATCCGCCGCTGCCTCGAAGCGCTCTTCGATCAAGTGGGAGTCGAGCTACAGATCATCGTCGTCGACGATGGCTCGACCGATAACACCGCCCGCGTCGCCCGAGAATTTGAGAATCAACAGGACGGGTCACCGAAGTTTGCCATCAGCGTCCTCGACGGGAGGGGCCGGGGAGCGGCGGCGGCGCGCAACCTCGGGGTAAAATCAGCCCGCGAAGAGCGAGTCCTCTTTACCGACGGAGACTGCGAGCCCGAACCCGGTTGGGCGAAAGCGCTCCTGTCGGGCTTTGGCCCCGGAGTCGTCGCCACCAAGGGGGTTTACTCGTCGCGTCAAACCGAAGTGACAGCGCAGTTTGTCCAGCTCGAATACGAAGAGCGTTACGCGCGCATGGCCGGTTATGAGTCGATCGATTTTCTCGATACTTACTGCCTCGCCGTCGATCGTGAGGCCTTCTTGCGTATTGGCGGCTTTGACGAGTCTTTCCGCGGAGCCTCGGTCGAAGATCAAGAGATGTCGTTTCGTTTGCACCGCGAAGGCGAATTTATCTTCGTGCCGACGGCGGTCGTGAGCCATCGACACGCGAGTCATTGGCGGGCCTACACGCGCAAGAAGTTCAAAATCGGTCGCGGCAAAGCGACCCTCATCCGTCGCCATCCCCGCCGTCTCAAGCCCGACAGCCATACCTCCCGAGGGCTTCAGCTCCAGGTGCTCGCGAGCGGCTGTGCCTCTCTCAGCCTCGGTGCGAGTTTCTTTGACCCACGCCTCTTGGGTTTGCTCGCGATCTTTCTCACGGTGCCAACCGGGCTGAGCCGCGTCTTGATTCGCAACTCTCTGGCGCGATACGGGGTGAAACGACTACCCGCCACTCTAGCCCTGGTGACCTTGCGAGCTCAGGCGCTCGCCTTCGGATTTTTCTTCGGAACGTTGAGGCCCTTGAACCGGCTCGGGGCCGAGGTCGATTCGACTCTTCGCAGTGACCAGGAGAAGTCTGCTCCGGTCCCGGACCCGGGTGAGAAGCGAGAGCGGGATCATGTCCTCACCGACTGAACCCGTGACCCGCCTCAATTCAGAGACGAAGGCGCCAGGCTTCAAACGCGCTTCCACTCGCCCGCACCATTCCGAATCGTTCCGGGAGGCTCGTCCACGTCGCGCACCTTGGTCGGACGGCTGGCTCGGTACCGTCTTTGCTTTAGTGGTCGACCTCTTCGCGATTCTCGATGCGTTCTGGATCGGCTATCTGACCCGATTCCAGTGGATTCCCGATTGGCCCTCCTCTTTCGCTCCGCCCGACCCGCTCGAATACCTCAAGGCGTGGTCGATCGGACTCTATGTCTCGGTCATGCTCTTTCACGCCTACGGACTCTACGATCCGAAGCGGCGACTCGGTGCGGACGAAAGCGTTGAGCGAACTTGGCGCGGGCTCGGGATTGCGCTCGTCTGCATGCTCTCGCTGAGCTACTTCTACCGAGGCTTTGAATACAGCCGTCTCTCGTTTATCTACTCCGCGGTGGCGGCGCTCGGGCTCGTCGGAGTTTTTCGGTGGGCGTGGGCGCGCTACCGAACCTCGGTCCGACTCGGCTCGGGCTACCAGATCGAAGCGATCATGGTGGGGAGTCGCGGCATCCCTGAGTTCCTCGCCGAGCGCGTGGCGCGCGAACGCTCGCTCGGGCTCCAAATCGTCGGTGTCGTCGACCACGACCCGCCCGCCGAAGTACGCTGGCCCGGAGTCTTGCGGGGAAGATTATCGGAGCTCGAGAGTCTTGTGAGGCAAACTTCGGCGCGGGAGATTCTCATCGGACACTCGAGTCTCGAACACCACGAGCTTCTCGAAGTGATCGAAGTGGCGGAGCGACTCAGGGTCCCCGTTCGGATGGTCCCGGCGACGTTTGACCTCTGGGTGCGTGAGCACGACTTTGCCGAGGTTGACGGTGTCCCGCTCGTCACCGTCAACGAGCAGCGGTCCCGACCTTTCTTTCAAGCGGCGAAGCGAATCTTCGATCTGGTGGGGGCGGGGCTGCTCCTCGGTTTGACGCTTCCGATCATCGCAGTATGCGCGGCTAGGATTCGCTGGGACTCTCCCGGAGCGGCACACTTCCGGCAGCGCCGAGTCGGCAAAGACGGGAAGATCTTCACTATGTTCAAGCTGCGGACGATGCGGGTGAATGCTGCGGCGGAGCTCGACCAGCTGGTTGATCTCGACCAACTCGCAGAGCCTGTGTTTAAGCTCGACAACGACCCTCGGGTCACTCGCGTCGGTCGCCTACTCCGGCGTTTGAGCCTTGACGAACTGCCGCAACTCGTAAATGTTTTGCGTGGAGAGATGTCACTCGTCGGTCCGCGACCCGAACAAGAGGAGGTTGTGGCTCGATACAATATCTGGGAGCGACGCCGGCTCAAGGTGAAGCCCGGTATCACTGGCTTGCAACAGATCCACTGTCGAGGATCGAAGTCGCTCAAAGAGCGCGTCCGTTGGGATATCCTCTATCTCAGACGCGAGTCGTTCTTTCTCGACGCCTATATCCTGCTCGCGACGATCAAGACTGTTATCCTCGGTAAAGGGACGCACTGACCGCCACCGCGACGCTCCGCCTCAACGAAGATCGATAAACTTAAGAAACTCGCGAAAGGCCTCGCGAAGCTCGGGATTGAGTTCTTGGCGGTTGGCGAGTGTGCGCATTCTAAAAAACCAAGGCTGCCCGACACTCTGTTCCTGGATAGTTCGGAGGGTGTGACGACCGTAGATCTGTTCGAGCAGGATTAGGGCGGCAATCCGCACGTTGGTGTTATTGTCGGGGAGGGCGATAATCCGTACCAGCGAAGCGCAGGGATCGGCACTCCGCGGATTCTCCAGATTGGAGAGCGAGTAGGCTCGGTGAAAGTAGGCGAGCTTTTGGTAATTGCGCGAGGCCTGCGTCGCCTTCTGTAAGAGGTCTTCAAAAGAGTCGTGGGGTCCCCCGGTAGCGGTCTGGCGGTAGTCGCGTCCGACGCGGACGAAGTCGGCGGCGCAGTTACCGGTTACCACGAGCGAGAAGCACCAGAGGAAGATCGCAGCGATGAGAAATCCGCTTCCTCGCAGTCGTCCGCTAAAGACCCCCGGGCATGCGACGATGATCGGGATCAACAGAGCGATGACCGGAATCATCAAGCCACCCGCGATGACTTTGGTAAAGCGATGGATCTCTTCTGAGGGATCGCTCCAGACGCTCAAGAGGAACTCTCGCACACGGTCGTAATCGGCATCGATATTGAGTAAGAACTCTGCGCCCCCGAGACCGACGGTGAAGAGTAAGAGCCCAAAGGCGTAGATCGCTACCGGAATCGAAGCGAAGAAGCTCAGGACGCCAAAGAAACTCAACCGTGGTCGGGCGGGCTCGTTTGCGGGCGGCGAAGTCGGTGAATTGTCGCTTTCAGCGGAAGCGTAAGCCGGCCGGGCCGGTTCGGCGGGTGGGGGGGTCTGCGGTTCCAAACGCACTTTTGTGCCAGATTCCGATTCGTTGAAGCGCGTTTGAGAGGGAGAGTCCAAGTTCCAACTGGAGTCCGCCACCAAGCGACCTCTAAAACAGTAGCGCGGCTCCTTGCGCGAGTGCCGAAAGAGCCGCTTCTTCTGTAGTGCAATTCCAAACGCAGCACTCGAGACAAAGCCGATCGTAAAGAGGAGCGCCATCTGGGCTTCCTGATCGGGCTTTTCGGAGAGAATCGCCATTGCGAGCGGGACGATAATGAGCGCGGTGAGAATCGGTCGACGCACGAAGAAGGCGTGGCGCGGAATCCGAACCCTCGGGATAAAGCCGTTTAGGATGAGTTGGGTACCGTAGAAAGGCAGGGCCAGGCCCGTGGTAAAAGCGACGAGCTCTTCTTCTTCGGCGGCTGCGTTGACGATGAAGAGGACCGCGGTGAATACGAAGAAGGGGAAGGAGAAGATCATCGCGAAGAGACGGTCGAGGGTACTCTCGGGCTCGCCGAGTTCATTCGTCGTCCCTCCCCCGCTAAAGAAGACACTCGACTGGATCTGGTGGATATCGCCCGCGACCAGACTCGCCCGCTGGTAACGCCGCTCTCGATCCTTCTCGAGAACTTTGAGCACGACCTCGTCGAGCCTCGAATCGACCTCGGCTCGTTCTGACGGCATCGGGAAGCGTGCGATGGGGAGCTCGCCCGTGAGCATTTCGTAGAGGACGACTCCGAGCGAATAGATATCCGCGCGGTGGTCGATATCACTGAGCCCCTCGCGCTGTTCGGGCGACATGTAGTCGATCGTACCGAGGACGGTTTGGGTCTTGGTGAGACGGGTCTCGGCGATACGACCCTCACCGAGGATGCGGACGAGTCCGAAGTCGGCGATGCGGGGGGTTCCGGCCTGGTCGATAAGAATGTTCTCGGGCTTGATATCGCGGTGCACCAGTCCGCGCTCGTGAGCGTACTCAAGGGCCGCACAGAGGCTAGGGACGATCTTGAGGGCCTCTTCGGGCGAGAGCTGCGCCTCCTCCATAATGTCGCGCAGACTGACTCCATCGACGAGTTCCATCACGAGGTAATAATTGCCGTCGGATTCGCCCTGATCGTAAACACCGACGATATTGGGGTGGTTGAGTTCGGCGAGTGCACGCGCCTCCTTGCGGAAGCGCTTAGCGAATTGCTCATCGGTGCTGAGATCTTTGCGCAATACTTTGAACGCGACACGGCGGTTCAGCGAGAGTTGGTTAGCGCGGAAGACGACCGACATTCCGCCGCAACCGATGATCTCTTCGAGTTCGTAGCCGTCGACGACATCACCGATTTCGAGATCGGTATAAGAGCTGAAATCGGTAAAGGTCGGGGGAGGAGGCGTCGGCGTCGTGGCATTTGCAAAGAATGAGGCGAGGCTCTCCGCCGGACGGTCGCCAACCTGCTTACCGCCTTCGGCATCCTTGAGCTCGGGGTTGTTCTCTTGATTCGGTTGGGAGCCTGCCTCGAGACTCTTCGCCGCCTCCGGCGATTGAGCCCTCGGTTCTTCAAAGACGACGGTCTCTTTATCCCGGAACGAGAAGGCGGCTTGACAGAATGGGCACTCTAAGCTGCCCGCGGTCGAATCGTTGCCTTCGAGTCGAAACGTCCCTCGGCATTGTGGGCAATGAATTTCCACCCTAAGCCCCAACTTCGTTAGCAAACCTCAGCAAAACCTCAGAGTAACCCATACCACGTCCGACGACTGATCAAACCCTCGGGCTAACCGCGCACGACTGATCTTCCGCTTCGCGCCGACTCAGCTCCGTTTGAAGGGTCGACCGAGAATAGTATGGCAAAACGGATGCCTTCCGAAGAAGCAACTGGGTTTGGTCACTTAAGTGTAGAGGCGATATTGCTCTAGGGCTGTCACGCGGTTCTGGATTGGGTCGACCGAAGGGACGAAATGTTCAGTAGCCCGATCAGCCCGAGCGTTCGGGAGGTGGACGGATCTGAGTGGCTTTTGGGTCGATTCGCGCGCTTTGGGGCTCGACCTCAGGGCGCCTCGGCGTCGATTTCGTACTTCTTGAGTTTGCGGCGAAGCGTCGGCCAGGCGATCCCGAGGAGTTCGGCCGCCTCGCCCTTCTTGCCGCCGGTATGACGCAGGGCGGCGCGAATCGCTTCTTCTTCGACCTCCTCGAGAGTTCGCGGTCGGTGGCTTCCCCGCTTCGGGGGTGGGAGTTCGGTCGCGGCGATGTCGGCGAGATTGAGATCGATCGCGCGGATTGATTCCTCGGGAGCAACCACGCCCGCGCGTTCGATCACATTTCGAAGCTCGCGGACGTTGCCGGGCCAAGGGTAGCTTTTGAGTGCTTTGAGGGCGCTACTATCAAACTGGAGATTTCGATCGAGTCGTTTGGCCGCGGCCTCGAGAAAGCGCTCGGCCAAGAAAGTGATGTCTTCGGGTCGCTCCCGAAGCGAGGGCGCCTCGATTCGAAAGCGATTGAGCCGGTAGAAGAGATCCTCGCGAAAGCGGCTCTCTCGAACCGATGTTTCCAGATCGCGATGCGTCGCGGAGACGACCAGGAGCTCGACCGAAACCGGCGACCGACCTCCGACTCGAAAGAACTCACCCGTTTCGAGCACTCGCAACAGCTTTGGTTGGAGTTCCGCGGGCATGTCGCCGATCTCGTCGAGGAAGAGGGTGCCCTGACTCGCAAGTTCAAACATTCCCGCCTTGCGTCCGGTGGCTCCGGTGAAAGCGCCCTTCTCATGTCCGAAGAGTTCACTCTCAAGCAAAGTCGGAGGGATCGCGGCGCAGTTGACCGGTACGAAGGGACCGTTTGGGTAGGGCCCGTGGTCGTGAGCGTGCTGAGCGATGAGCTCCTTGCCCGAGCCGGTCTCCCCGACGATGAGAATCGGACCGCCGGCGCTCGCGAATCGCTCGAGATGTTTGAGCAGATCGAGAAGCAGCTCGCTCTTGCTGAGGAGCTTGACTCCGCTCTCAGACTTCGACCTGAGGAGTCGCCGAGACGTTTGGAGCCGCTCGGCATTGCGTAGCGCCATCCCGCCGATCTGACCCAATTTGGTCGCGAAGATAAGGTCGTCCTCACCGAACTCGGATTCGCGACCACTTCGTTCGAGATAGAGAATCGCGTCGACTCTGCCCTTGGCCCCGACCGGAACCACGATCAGCGAGCGCACACCTTCACTGACGATACTGGTTCGGCTCTTGGTGCGTGGATCGTCATGGGTATCGGTAACTCGGATCGCTCGCAGCTCGCGCGCGACCTGTTCGACGAGGGAGCGCGTGGTCTTTGAAGATTGACGTTCTCGCAGCGCGCCGAGGCTGTCGTCCCAAAGCAGCTCTCGAGTTTTGCTACTGGCGGGGACGAGCCCTGCCGCGCCCGCGGCAAAGACTCGCTCGGCGACTCCGAGGAGCTCTTGAAAGATCTTCTCGCCAGTATCGAGATCTTGGACGGTATCCACCCAAGCGAGGAGCTGATTGAGCCGCTCGCGGACCTGCGGCGACTCGACGAGCGAAGCGCCGAGGTCAGCCTCCTGCGGATTGATCGACTCCTCGACCTTGTACTCGCCCGGTTCGAGGATCACGGTCTCGCGTCGTGTAAACCCCTCCGTCTCCACCCGCAGTTCCGTTTCGCCGATAGCGATCCGCTCGCCGCCTTCGAGCGTTACTTGACGGATGCGCTCGCCCTCGATTCGGGTGCCGTTTGAGGAACCGAGATCGACGAGCCGGAGCTGGTCCCCCGATCGTTCGACGAGCGCATGCCGACGCGAAGCGGCTTCGTCCCAGATAGGGAGATCGCACTCTTCGTGTCGACCGATCACGACTTGATCCGCGACGTCGAGTTCGAAGTGTCGAACCCGGCCTTCGTCGCGACCTCGGATGACCGTGATACGAATCTTCATCGGTCTCACCGATCCTCTCCTCGTGTCGATCCAGGCCTCGGTTTCTGAAAGCGAAAGCTCAGTAGCTCTGAGTATGCCCAATCCTCGCCGCAGGCCAAAGTGACTCGATACGAAAAGTTAGAGGAGAAGTTCCCACGCGCTAGCCCGGATTATTCATGAACTGCGTAGCCGCCGAGAAGTCGGAAAGCGTGCGCGGGCAAGGAAGACGGACGGATTCGACTAGCTCAGGTCGCCTGAGGATCGAATTCGTTCGTCTTTCGCCGCCAGCGGCGCCCTCCAACTTCGCAGTAGCGGGCTCATGAATAATGCGGGCTGCTAGCCCGAACCAGAAGATGGGAGGGTCGATTCGATCGGCTCAATAGGCCAGCGTAAGCTCAATAGACCAGCGCGAGCTGAACTAGCCAGAGTGAGCTCAGTTAGCCCGATAAGCGAGCGTGGAGTCAGTTAAAGGCCGACGGTCAAGCTCAGTTGAAATTGAATATCCGAACTGATCCGGGTGACGAGATCTTCGGCGAGTGAAAACTCGAGTCGAGTCCGCGGAGTAATCTGCCAGCGCGTCCCGAGCCAGAAGAACATCTGATCCTTTTCCGCGTGGCGCGCGTCGAAGTCGCGCAGGATCGAATTCTCCCATTGGAACTGCGTGACGAGTGAGAGTTGCGGGTGGAGGCCGACTTCTCCTGCGATGCCAGCTGTTTGCAATACTGAGTCCGAGAGCCCTGTTCGTCGCATTTGCGAGGTTCGCTCAAAGTGGCTCGCGGTGTACCAACTGTAGATTCCCAATTCCGTCAAAACGCAGTCAAGTAGCAGCCCACCTCCGTAGTCGACGCCACCGTTCCCCGCTCCCTCATTCTCATCGCCCGTGGGTAGTTCGATCCCGGCCCGAAATCCCCACCCGATCGGGCTGTCGCTCCCGGCGGTCGGGAACCAGTTGAGGGTCACGGGCAAATCGCCCCAGGCGACGTTGTCCTCTTCGAGGCGATAGACTTCGGTCATGTCGTCGGGGCCGAGGATGACGGCACGATATCGCCCGCGCGCAAAGCCGGTCCGTCCCTGCTGGTCTGTCCCCGTCTCGCGGTGGAACGACTCGATCAGCCGGTCCATCGATCCGCTCGAAGAGTAGAGGAGCGGAATGCTCGCTTCGAGATCGAAGTGAGTGCCAAGTCGAAAACGAGTCTCCGCTTCGAATCGTAATGTCTCGAAATCGAAGTCGACACGGTCTTGAGGATTGGCCGCGGGCAGCCACATATTGGAGATCGCGAGGTCGCCGCGAACTTGAGCCTGTTCGCGGATCGGCCGCGCGGCACGCGGGAGCGGCTGATAACCGGTGAGTTGAATCGGATGTTGATTCCGAACGCGGAGGGGACCCGGATTGGCTAGCGGGGCGCAACCGAGGGCGAACCAGCTACAGCAGTATGCGAGCACGCAGAGCCCAAACTTACGGAGGCACCGAGTTCTTGTTCTCTTAGGAATTGGGAGCGACCGAACGGGGTGGGGAGGGCCGGGCATAAGGAGATCTCACAGAGTGGTCTTCACGGTACTGCCATAACGGCATCGTCTTAACCGCACCGCCTCCACTTGACGGGATTGACGGTACGGCCTCGACTTGATCCGCGAGCCGGAACGAAGGCAGAACACCACGAGACAACGAGAGACCAACGAGTTGCCTCGGTGAGGGAGGAAGTCTCCAGCGGGCGAGCTCGGAGTTCTGCTAATCTTGACGAAGACTTCAGAGGGTGTCCAGGTCCCGTCGATAACTCGAGGGCCGATTGTCAACGGCTCGAACCCTGAGAGCTCTTATGTCCCGAACCCCTCTCGCCCTCTCCCAAGAAACTCTTACTCAGCCCCCATCCGAAGTCGGGTCGAGCGAATCGCGCGGGCGTTCTGGGCCTGGATCTCTCCGCGGTCTCGCGACCCTCCTCCTCTTGGGCGTATTGGCCGGCGAGAGCCTGCTCCTCTGGAGTCACGCTGGGCACGACCCAAGCCTCAACTACAACCGAGATCTTTCGCTCTCCATCGACGGCTACTGGTATCTGGCTGAGGCGCGGGCTTGGGTTCTCGACGAGCCCCTCGAGGTGGATCCGCACTATCGATCGCAGCTCTTGAGTGCGGTAGCTGGGGTCGTTCATTGGCTGTTTGGAGTGTGCGCCGAGAGTTCGCGATTTCCCAATTGGTTCGCGGCGATGCTCGCGCTCTCAGTGATCTATTTTATGGTTCGAGGCGCGTATAACTCAAACGCAGGGATCGCGGCGGCTTGCCTCTTAGCCATTCAACCGATGTGGCTCGAATACGCCCGGTCGCCGATCCTCTACCCACTCGCCGCGGTGTTCGTCTGTCTTATCCTCTACTGGGCCGTCCAGCCCGGCCTCGCCAAACTCTCGGTCGCGATCGCGCTCACCATCGGGTGCGGGTTTCTCTTGAAGGCGATTCTTTGGATACTCTTACCCGCGCTACTGCTCGAGCTCTACGGTCGACTCGCGCACTCAGGATGGGCAGACTCTCAGGTTTGGAAGTTCCGGTGGATCGGAGCCGCCGCCCTCGGCGCGGGAGGGCTTTTAGCGTTCGGCCCTTGGGCACAGCCTGATTTTTGGCGCCAGATTCAAAACTATCTCGGGGGTGATGATTTTGCTTTACTGACTCAGCTCTGGAACTTTGAGGTGCGCTCGAACTGGTTTTCAGCCACGGGGCTTCTCTCGATTGCCGGGCTGGCCGGGGCTTGGCTTCTCGCGGCCCGGGGCCTCGAGTACGACGAAGAGCCCACTCAATCAAACGGAGGCGGGCGCCAGAAAGCGATTGCGCGAGTCAGTCTCTTCGTGCTCATGCTGGGCCTCCCTCTCTTTGCTGTCGCAGATTACTCCCCCCTGCGATACCTCGTCATCTTTCTTCCTTGCCTCGTCCTGTTGGCGCTGACGACGGTTCTCTCACTCAGAGACCGAGACTCTCGCGCCGCATACCTCAAGTCGCTCAAGAATTTCCAATCAAGTCAAACCCTGCGAACGCGCTTCACGCACGGAGTTGCGCTCGTGGGTCTCGGCGTGGTGAGCCTCTATGTGATCCTCGCATTCGGTCGGTCGTTTGAGTCTTGGGGCTGGGCCGAAAGGGCGCTCTTCTCGCTCTCACTCCTGACGGTTCTCGGGGCGTTGAGGTCTGCGGATCGCACTCTGCCACTCTTGGGAGCGAGTCTGCTCATGGCGACGTCACTTCCGCTCTGGCGAGTACTCGAGCCGCAACCCCAAACGCTCACGACGGCGGGTCATGAGTTGCCCCAGCTCATCGATTCTCAAGCGACTTTACTCGGCCCTTTTGCCCATGCGATGACGGTCGATAATCACCTCGAGGCTCAGCAAGTTTCAAGTCTCCGATTCGGAGAAGGTCGACTCAGAAAACAACTCGAAGAGCTCGGTTCGACTCACCTCGTGACCGATAGCGGCGACGCCGACTTTGTACGCTCCGTCTTTGCCCGCGGCGGGGTTCCGCTCGAACTGCTAACGACCTTTTTTATCCGGGGAGAACTCGTCTATTTGTATCGATTCAGCGGCGTCGAGATCGCGCGAGCTCCGTTCGAAGCGGGAGTCCAAGCGAGACTTCGAGGCGATCTTCCCCAAGCGGTGGCCGCCTTGAAGCGCGCGGTTCAAGCCGCTCCCAAATCGGCTCCCGGCTGGTCTCAACTCGGGATAGCACTCCTCGCCTCCGGGGTCCCGGATCAGGCGCATCGCGCTCTCGAAACCGCGATCGAACTCGACCCCAACCGGCTCGCCGCCCACCTTGCTCTCGCTGAACTCTACTACCGATCGGGGTACCAGCCCGAGGCGATTCGCCATCTGAGTCAAGCGCTTCGGCTCGATCCGAATCACGAGTGGGCGTCGAGTACGCTTCGAAAGATCGATCCGAGTTTGTAGTACGACCGATCCGAAGCGGGTCCCACAAAGCCTTTTTGGTAGGCAACATCGAGGGGTTCGCCTATGCTAGCCCGCAAAGTGCTTTCGACTCGAGGCTGGTGAGATTGGGCGACACGGCAATCGGTGGCGGTGGTTCACGCGCCCCGAGACCGCGGCCTCAACCAGAATGACTTTTCGGGCGGGCTGCAAGACCTCACAGATCTTGTGAGCTTCGATGCGCAAGAGGGGGTATCGATGAAGTTGATCGACTACAACGCGACGCTCACCGAGAGAGTCGACATAACCGAGTCGCTCGCCATCTTTCGATTGAAGCCCGACGAGCCGGTCGAGGGAGCGTCCAAGGGTTGGTTCCGTCCCGGACAATACGTCACGATCGGTCTCAACAATATTAAAGAGAGCGAAAAGGGCGCAGTCTTGAGACCGATGTCGATCGCCTCGAGCGCCTTCGACCCCGAAATCGAACTCTACATCCGATATGTCAACGACCCCGCTTCCGATAACCCGCTGACGCATCTGCTCTGGAATCTCCGGGTGGGTGATCGCGCCTACGTGCGCGCGGTGGCCAAAGGAAAGTTCACGATCGAAGATACGCTTTCAGCCGAAGACGATCGCCGGCGCGTCTACGTCTCGGCGGGCACTGGGCTCGCCCCCTTTCTCTCGATCTGTCGAACTCAGTCGCAGCGACGCGGACTCTCAAACACGGTGGTGATTCACGGGGTCAGTTATGAGGCCGATCTCGGCTACCGGGAAGAGCTGACCGCGCTCGAGCGACTCCACGGCCTCACCTATCTGCCGACTTTGAGTCGGGCGGGTACCGATTGGGGGGGAGCCCGAGGACGGGCGGAGGATTTCTTTCTTCCCGACCGACTCGACGCCTTTGAGCGATTGGCCGGATTCGAAGCGGGCTGTTTCTCGCCCGAGAACGCAGTCGTCTATATCTGCGGGCTCACCGGAACCGTGGGCCAATGTATCGAGCGATTGATACCGCGAGGATTTGTTCCGGACCACCGGGCGATCAAGGAGCGGATCTTTGGTTCGAAGGAGAAGCCCGCCTCGCTCTTCTTCGAACAATACGACTCAGAACCGCTGCTCGATCTCGAGGACCAGGCTCTCATCGACCGCCTCGCGAGCGAAGCGCGTTCGAGTTAACTGCGGACGGATCCCGTTCGGAAACTTTGGATTTGGGTCGCCTATAATCTCAATTTGGTTCGCAACAATTCCGAAATCGATAAAGGTTCTGCGGTCCGGGTTCGATTATCGGAGGCTGCTTGGATATCCGTCTCTCAAATGCTCTGCTTGCCGCGCGTCCGCAGTCGATCGCAGCGTTTCGGCCATCCCCAGCGAATCCAGCGGCAGCAGATCCTTCTTCAGGGAGGATAATCCCCGGAGGTGCGGCGACGGAATCCAGCCCGACTGATCGAGTTACTGATAGCGTGGCGATCTCGGCCGAAGCTCGAGCCCGGGCAGCGCGGGAGCAGACGCCCGAGTCCGAAACCGAATCAACCGCAGCCCTCGGTCGTCCCGTCAACGGCGCTGAGGCTGAATTCTCAGAAGAAGAACGCGCCCAAATTGACGAACTCGAGCAGCGCGATGCGGAGGTTCGCCGACATGAGCAGGCGCACAAAGCGGCAGGTGGGCCCTACGCCGGGGCGATAAGCTATGAATACGAGGAAGGGCCCGACGGGAAACGCTACGCGGTCGGTGGCAGCGTGCCGATCGATGTGTCTCCCGTACCCGGAGACCCCGAGGCGACGATTGCGAAGATGAAAGTGGTGCGCAAAGCGGCCCTCGCTCCGGCCGAACCGAGCGGAGCCGACCGCCGGATCGCCGCGACGGCGCAACGCCAACTCGTCCAAGCCCAAGCCGAGCTCGCGGAGACACGTCGGGCGGAGGCCCGGGGAGAGTCCGCTGATGAGAGCTTGGCTCCTGCCAACCCGGTGAGCTATTCGGCGGGGCCGAGTCGATTTGAATCACCCATGCGGGGTCGTTCAGTCGACGTTTACGCATAGCCGCAAGATCGGGGCTACTGGACCGCCCACCGGTAGCGTTCTGCACACTCGGTTTCGTCGCTCGCGTAGCTAAAAATCAAACTGCTGATCTCGAGGTGCAGGAAGCCGACGTCTCCGGCGAAGAGTGGATCTCCTCCGCGTCCTCGAGCGCGATCTATCGACGCGTTGTTCATAGGGCTGAAGCCCCAATCGCGGGCGACAGCGAGCTCGCGCGCGCCGCGCTCCGAAGTTACCCGCTCCGGAAGTTCGACCGAGCCGTAGAAGATCGGGGTTTGCTTCAGATCGACGGAACCTGGCACGATCGCGATGACTCGGCCCGAACCGTATCCCGAATTACAGATCTGAGCCGGCACACTGCCGACGTAGAGGACGGGACGGTTCACGGCCCGAGGCCGGGCGAACTCGGGATCGACTTCGAGGACGAGGATCACGCCTCGGGTCACCAGGGGGCGGTCGGCGAGAAAATCGTACCGGTATCCAACCTCGAGCTGAAAGGGTCGAGCGTAGAGAAGATCGATCACGGCCTCCCCGTTACCCGTCGGGATGACCGGGACTGGATCGAGTAATTGACCCGACGCGATCGTCGACGCGAAGAAGAGAAGGAGCGAGGCGAGGACTTTCATCGGGATACCTTCCGGGCTGGCTGGATCTCTGTTCTGAGGGTCATGGTTATTCGAATTAATCATTGGTTAAGGCGATATCGTCGA
>CAYZYD010000009.1:0-5264 GCA_964482505.1 uncultured Planctomycetia bacterium
GAGGTCGAGGGCCGGCGATTCTTGCTCGAACTTTTCGAACAGGACACTAGATACTCAGCGACCTGACAAAACGCAATCGAATGAGCCCCGGTCGATCGGCCGGGGCTCTTCACGTATGGGAAGGATTCTCTCATGGGGCCGATCAAGGGCGTCCATACGATGTTTTACTCATCCGAACCCGAGGCGCTGCGGGCCTTCATCCGCGACAAGCTCGGCTTTCCCGCGCGCGATATCGGAGAGGGCTGGCTGATCTTCTCGCTGCCCGAAGCCGATATGGGAGTGCATCCCGAAGATGCCTCGGACGGTAGTCCGAGCGGTACTCCGAGCCTTTCATTTTATTGCGACGATATCGAACGCAGCGTCGCGGAACTCAAGCAGCGCGGCGTCGAGTTCGTCGACGAAATCAGCGACGTCGGCTATGGCCGAGCCGCTCATTTCAAAATGCCCGGCGACTTCCTCGCTCAGCTCTATCAGCCCCACTACTAAACGCGTGGGATTAGGGGGCCTCGGGTCCGACTTTTCCATCGCCACAGAAACTGAATTCGGTATGATCTCGGGCTTGGACTGAGAGTTCCGATCCGTCCCGGCGAATGGAGTGGTGGGTGCACCCCGAAGTAGCAAAGCTGTTGGATCTCCAGAAAATTGACGCGCGGCTGGAGGTCCTTCTCAAAGAAGCCAAGCGGCGTCCTCAGGTGCTAGCTAATAAGGGGGGAGAACTCGGGGAGATGCAGGAGCGGCGCGACGAGCTCGCGACCCTTCGCAAAGAGAAGCAGGTCGAAATCGACCGGATTCAGCTCGACGTCAAGAGCTACGAAGAGAAGATCAACGATTCTCAGCAGAAACTCTCCGCGGTGAGCAATCAGTCCGAATACCAAGGGCTTCAAAAGCAGATGGAGCGCTTTGAATCGGAGAAGAGCAAAGTCGAAGAGTCTCTTATCGGGAAGTACGACGAGTTCGAGCTGATCAAGAAGGCCGAGAAGGAACTGCTCGCTTCGATGGGTATCGCCGAGGAAGACCTCGTCGAAGATCAGGGCGAGTTCGAAAAAGAGCTCGAGGAGATCCGAGCTGAGGCGACCGAACTCGTGGCCAAGCGCGAGGCCGTAGTGGCCGAGCTCGACGAAGAGAATGTCGATATGTACGACCGTCTCTTCTCACGTTATCAAGAGCGCTCGGTGGTCGGTGCTCACGGCGGCGTCTGCTCGGGTTGCCATCTCGCGGTATCGCCTCAAACGATCAACCGACTCAAGTCCGAACGCGAGATCGTGCTCTGCGACAGCTGCTCCCGAGTTTTATTCCTCTGACGATTGCAGTCGTGTACCTCGAGTGGGCTGGGTTCCGTCAATTCGGAAGCTGAAAGTTGATCACCGTATCTTGGGCGAGGTTGACCCGAGCCGATCGAATGATCCTCTTATCTTTACGGGGCTGCTCGAGCTCGACACGGTAGTCGCCGGGTTCGAGTGCGAAGATCACGCTGCCGTCTTCGTCGGTCTTTTCGCTCGCGATCAGTGGATCGAGTTTGGTCGTGAGTGCGGTGAGCTTTACGAGTTCGCCTTCGGCGGGTAACCCCTCAGCAGCCTCGACCTTGATGCGGAGCGTACCGCTCGGCCTGAGCACGACCTCGACCGCATCGCCGCTTGCGTCAAAGGCCGTCGTCGCGTATCCCCGCAGTTCGATCACTCCGCGGGTCGACCCCTTGAGCCACCGGTACTGCTGACTCTCCTCGTCGAAGGTCGCCCGGAAACGCTCTCCGTCGGTTCTGACCGCGTAAACCCGGGCGCGGCGCCGCTCGAGCTCCTCCGCGCTCGCGCCGAGCGCACTGAGCTCGAGTTTGAGATCTCGGCCGGGTTCGAACTGAAAGCGGATCGAGTTGCGTCCCTCCGGTTGCGTTCGAAAGGTCTTCGGGACCGCAAAGTTGCCGCGGGGCACGGTGAGAACTTCGAGCGAATAATCGGTCGACGCGATCAACTCGTCGAGTTCAAAGTGGCCCTCGTCGTCGGTTTCAAAGAGGATCGACCTCGCCCCGACGATCCGTCCGCGCACTCCGGCCGCGGCGCTTCCGCTCGCGAGGTAGAGTTGACCCTCGAGCGGGGCCGTGCGCAGATTGAGATTGAGTTCTTGGGAGTAGTTGAGTTCGCGTTTCATCGTGATCTCGACCGGATCGCTGCGCACTCTCAACGTGTACTCTCCGGGACGGTTCAAAGTGAGAGCAAATTCACCTCGGTCGTCGAGTCGGGTTCGCTTTCGACGCCAGTAGGACTCGACCACGAGTGTGCCTTCGGCGAGCGGTTCCCCGTCAAACGTCACTCGGCCGCGAAGCTCGACGGGCCGGGGCAGGGTCTCCTCAAGCGACTTGGACTCGCCCGCGCGCAGACTCGCGCGAAAGCGAGCGATCTCCTCAAAACTCCGAAGTGCGATCAGATCGTACTCGCCGGCGGGTAGCTGGCTGAATTCGACGCCGCCTTCTGAATCGACTTCCGCCTCTTGGATACCGACCACGTCTGAGAGCAGCCCCGACTCGCGTCGATTCAGTTGAATGGTGAGGTCCTGCGCCGGGCGGCCGTCCGCGTCGAGCAGGCTCAGCTTGACGGCGCTCGGGGCGGGGAGCTCGATCGCGAGTTCGGAGGCCGGCGCGCGCTCGGAGAAGATCCGAACCCAAGGCACGTGCAGCGCGGATTTGATCACGATTCCGTCGCCGACTTCGAGTGGTCGTGGAGGCGTGTACCGGCCCGACGCATCGGTCTTTCCGTCGGCGAGGAGCAGCGCCGTGTGCCCGAGATCTGCGACGACAAAGACCCGAGCGTCGGCGACGGGTTGGCCGCGGACGTCTCGGACTTCGAGTTGATTGAGGTCGGGAGCTTGGGTCATCGCGAAACTAAACTCGCGAGAATTATCCGCGACTTCGATGTCGGCCGTCACTGCGGGTCGGGCTCCGAGCACGATGACAATTTCGTAGCGGCCGGCGCTGACCCCGTCGATTTCGAGCATCGGCGAGTTGATGGGGATTTCGTAGGTCGTCGTTCGTTCGTCGCTCGAGAGGGTGATATAAACGACGTTCTCTTCGATCGGTT
This sequence comes from uncultured Planctomycetia bacterium, assembly GCA_964482505.1. Classification (GTDB taxonomy): domain Bacteria; phylum Planctomycetota; class UBA8108; order UBA1146; family JAJFFE01; genus CAYZYD01. The sequence continues at coordinate 3,069 of CAYZYD010000009.1, forward strand.
CGACCGAATCGAGCTGGATTCGGATCGATTGACGCGGCGCGAGCGTGATCTTCTCGGGCAGCCCGTCACGTGTCGACGTGCTGAGCTCAAAACGCTTCTTCTCGGGGTGGGTGACTCGGATTCGGACCGATCCTTCGGGGGTGCTCGCGAGGGCGAAACGGCCGTCGGTTCCCGAGGTGCACCAACTTCCGACCGAGAGAGCCTGATTGGTGGTCACCGAGATCATCGCCCCGTCGATTGGCTCGCCGGCGCTGTCGACGACGCGGCCCCGCCAGGTAAATCCCTTCCGAAGCACGAAATCGAGTCGCTGATCGAATCGCTTAGGATCGATGACCCTCGGCTCGACCGCGACGTAATCCTGCGTGGCCACCGTGACGCGGTAACGAGATTTGGTGAGTGGGCCGAGTTCGAAGGCGCCGTCCTCTCCACTCTCGGTCGCGACGGTTGCGTCGAAGGGGAGGCGGAGATCGAGCGGTTCGCCTCGAATCTTGAGTCCCGGAATCCCCTCGCCCTGAGCGGTCAAGATTCGCCCGCGGAGCGTTCGCTGGACGGGAGCGGTGAGGGTGAGTCGACGCGTTTCGCCCGACTTGAGCGGTGAGACCGTCACCTCTTCGGGCGCAAAGCCGGGCTTTCGAACGCCCAAACGGAGGACTTCGCCGAGCGGCGCGTCGGTGAGCTCAAACCGACCCTCGGCGTCGGTGAGCGCCCAGGTGAGTCGGTCTTCGTAGAGATCGTTCCAAGTAGTCAGAGGGGCATAGATCAGGGTCGAGGTCGCGCCGGGGATGCGACCCTCGAGGCGGGCGGGGCGATCGATCTCGAGCTCGAGTCGGTTACCCGTCAGCTTTGGGGCGTACTGTTCGGTCGGCGCGAGTCCGGGCCCGCGCACGACGATCAGCCCCCGACCGGAGTAGCAGTGCAGGCGGGCGCGCCCCTCCGCGTCGGTCGCCGCCGATTCGACGATGCGGTAGTCGTCGTCACGATCCCAGACGAGGTAGAGTCGAGCCCGAGCGGGCTGACCCGCGTCGTTTCGAATCAGGCAATCGACGGGAGCGAGTGGTTCGAGCTTAAGGGGGCCGAGGTCGACATCCCCGCCGGGCAGGTTGAGTTTCTCAGGCGCGAAGCCCGGCACCCGGAGAGTTGCCCGCGTCAATTGGCGCGGCAAGTTGCCGACTTCGAAATCGCCGCCGTCGCGCAGGCGGAGCGGGTACTCTTCGATCCAAGCGAGGCTGGGATTCGACTCGCCGACGAGCCGCCCGCGTATCGTAATCGCCGAGTTGAGTAGGATCGGTTTGAGCGCCTCTTTGGGGCGGACGATCTTCGGGATCTTGCGGGTGAGAAAGCCCGGCCGGTGGATCGAAATTTGGGCGAACTCCTCATCGCCCCCGTCGAGCTCGAACTCACCGTCTGCGTCGGTGGTCGTGATGATCAGACCCGCGTGAAATGCCGTGTGGGGCTCGGGGGTCTCCGTCTGGACGACGCGACGCGCGATCACTCGAGCTCCGCTGACGGGGTTACCGATCGTATCGACGACGCGAGCGACGAGCGGCGGTTGCGGAGCGAGTGAGATCTCGATCGGGGCTTCGAACTTCGAAACGTGGAGCTGCCGCGCTCGGTAACCCGGGGCGACGATGTCGACGATGACTGGAAAGGGGGGAGCGGGGATGGCGAAGTTTCCGAGGGCGTCCGTCTTCCGCTGCCCGAGCGTTCTCAGCCAGTCGCGCCGCAGCGTACGGTAGTGGGATTCGTCGCGTTCGATCTCGAGTTCGCGGTCGGTCGGGTAATAGCGGCGCAAACCGTCGTAGAGAGTGATCATTCCTGAAACGCCTCGACCCGACGCGTCGACGAGCCGACCGCGGAGGATCTCGGACGTCGGTCTGAGGGCGACCTCTCCCGAAGGCAGGGTCCAGAAGTCGGCGGCGACGTCGATGTGTCCCTCGGCTTGGATCCGGTAGAGCTTGCGTTCGGCTCCGGGCCCGTCGGGGAGCGAGACAAAGCCCTCAAACGGTGATCGAGTTCGGGTGCCGTAATCGAGGTCGAGCGTGACGAGAGCTCCCGATAAGTGCTCTCCACCGGAACCGACGACTCCGAGCGCTCGCGGCGAGCTTGAATCTTGACTCGCTTCAAGCCGGGTACTGGGAATCCCGACCACGAAGAGGAAGGCGAGGAGCGAGTGCGCATATTTCAAGCGGACCAAGG
>CAYZYD010000009.1:5274-18878 GCA_964482505.1 uncultured Planctomycetia bacterium
GAGTATGTCTGGCTAACCGGTGGCATGATAGCCCGACTCGTCGGGACCCGACAGCTCTCGACCCCCGAGTTCGAGGATTGAACCCGCGCATTAACTCAGATAGGCTCCTCTCCGAGGAATCGAGCTGGCTCGATCAATCGCTTGAGCCCCGCGAGCTCCCCCTCAGAATCGCGGTGCGGAACCCGAGTGGGCTTCCTCGAGAATTTCCAGGGAATCATCATTGAGCCTCGCACTCTTTCACTTTGCCGGTGGCTGGGGGGAGCCCTCCCATCGACCGACCCGAGGCGCCACAAACCAGGTCAGAGAGCGAACCTTGAGATCGCTTTTGCGGAGGCTGCTAAGGTGAACGACGTAAAAGAGCAGGTGGGCTTTGTCGATAAGATCCGAGCGATTCTCCGGGGCATCCTCGGGACTCTCGGTCTCTGGTTGATTCCTTATCCGATTTTGATCTTTCGGCGCGCCCTCGCTGGGCGTACCGAGCGCGACGGCGATATGGAATTTTATTGCCATCCCCGTTTTGCGATCACCTCGCACGTGATTTTTATCGGTTGGCTTTCGACGGTCGGCTTTCTTATCAACTACAGTTCGGGATCGAATGTAATCCCCGAAACCGTGCTCTCCTGGCCTTGGCTGCTCACGATCGCCCTCACCTTTGTCACCATGGGTCGTGACTGGGAGATTATCAGCTCGATCATCGTCGGGGGTTCGCTGCTGCTGCTCACGGCGACGATGGTCATCCTGCAGCTCGTCGGCGATTGGCGAATCTTCGAGCAGGTCTACGGCTTCACCAAGAACGTTCCCGTCGACATGGACTGGGGGGGACCCTTTCTGCTCTCGTTCTTTCTCGGCTTTATCTATGTGTTGATGGCGGCCTACCAACGCGTCGACGACGTCTGGCGTCTGCCCAAGCGCGGCAACTTGCTCGACCATTACCGATTTGAGCGGTCCGATACTTCGATCAGTAAGGGGGGGAAGACCTTTCGCGCCGATTGGCCCTGTATGCTCAAGAAGTGGTTCTTCTTCGGTTACGGCAATATTCTGATCATGGACGCCCACTCCAAGCGAACGCTCCACCGTATCGAAGGGGTCTTCTTTGCCCACGCGCACGCCGAGGTGCTCAAGTACCGCTTCTCGACGACCGATGCGGTGATGATCGACGAGCAGGTCGCGAGTGAAGATGCGCTGATCGAGGAGGAAGATCACTCATCGCTTTAGCCCCACTCGGAGGGTCCCAACCCAGGATGGACCTCACGGAGAGAGCGACTTGGGCGAGGGCGATAAGCAGCCGGAGAGTGAGGGGGACTTCTGACTCGGGATTTTGATCACTCTCAACGCCGGACCGACGGGTCGGTCGAGGAGCGACTCGCCGAACTTCGGCGGCGACGCGCCGCGCGTAAGCGGTTCGAAGAGAGTCGCGAGCGAATCGTCGGCAAGGCTCGCGAAATCGGTGAAAACCAGCACCGGCGCGGCCACGGCTTTCGGCTCTTCGACCTACGCGCCGAAGTGCACCGCGAGATCGCCGAGCTGCGCGATCTGTTCGAACACTATCCGGATCTGCCCGAGGCGATCGAAGAGATTACCGGCATCTCCGAGAGGGCGGGATTTCAAAAGCGTCTCGATGCCGACCGCTACGCAGTAGAGCTGGCGCGCTCGTTGCGCGGGGTCGCCGTCAACTTCAAGCGACTCATCTCGGTGCTGCTCTCGGGCCGCGATACGATCCCGGTCACCGAGGCCGCCTTTCGCGATCGTTACGAACGTAGCTTCCGCGAGGCGGTGCGACGCAACTTCTTTAGTCCGCGCACCCGCTTGGTCGCCTTTGCGACGGGCCGGCGCGTGCACTCGGAATATGTGCGGCTCCTCCACCTTCTCGATGGCCGCTATCTCGACTTCGTCGTCGATTCGGTCTCTATCGCGCTGACGAGAATCTGGCGGCCCGACCTCGACGCGCTTGAGATGATCTTCGAGCGACTCGGTGAGATCGATCGGCAAGAGGTCGAGGAGAGGTTTACCGCGCGCTACGCGGGCAAGCTCCGGGTTGAAAGCCTCGAGCAAGCGCTCGAGCGTCGGCTCAAGCCGCACGACTTTCGCTATATCAATTCGTTGAGACGAGGAGCTCCGATCGAGGCGCTGCTCGCGCGACTCCACCAGGAGCTCGATCGACGTCGCGGTCCCCAACTGACCGAGCTGCGTTCGCTCCTTCGCGAGCGTCGGCCCGAGGAGCTCAAACTCCTGCGCCGGAAGTGGCGCCAAGCTCAAGGCGTCTCGCTTCCCGAATGGCTCGATTCCAAGCCGTGGGCGACGCGCTGGCCCGCGGCGAGGGCGGCGGTCCTAGGGCTCGTGCGCGGTCGGGGTCTCCGCGCCGACACCGCTTATCTCCACTGCGCCCTCAAGGGCTATCCCAAGACTTGGCTCGGGGAGGCGTTCGTCGGACGCAACCTCGCGGAGCGATCCGAGATAATCCAGCACTACGAGGTGCGCTACCGCGAGAACTTCTGGAGGGCCTTTGAGGATCGTGTCCGGGACCACACCCGACGAACCCTCCTCGAGAGCTTCATCCTAAACGGCGAGCTGACGCGAGCCGATTTGCTCCGCGATTGTCTGCACGGCTACGGCTGTGACCGTACCGGCGTCAAGGAGATCCTCTCGACCGCAACCGCGGCGGAGATCGCCGCGACTGAAGAGGAGTACCGCAAGTTTAAAGGTCCCGACTATCTCGAGGGTTGGCGCTTCCGGCCGTTCCGGTTTCTCACCCGACTGCGCCAAGCGATGCTGCTCGCCTGGCGTGAGCGTGAACCGCTCGCGATCTTCGCCGAGTTTCACGAGATCACGCGGGTGCCGCGCGACCTTTGGCGGGACCTCGCGCTCGAACTCCACGGCGACGATTGGTTTGACGTCGACCAACTCAGAGGCGGACCTCCGCAGAGCGCGATTGAGAGTTTCGGGCGGATGGTGGCGCGTTACGAACATGAACGAAGCGGTCGCCTGAGCCGATTTGTCGATCTCTTCTGTGCGGACGGCCGCGCTATGGATCGGGACGTCGAGGCGGCGCGGCGATACTTCGAACAGATCCAGACCGGTGGGGAGCCGACCGAAGCCCAACTTCTTCGCCTCGAGAGCCTTGTCGAGTACGCCAACCACTCGTTCGAGTCGTTTCGAAGCGTCAAACAGTCGGTCTCGTTCGTGACCGCGAATCTGCTCGCCGGTTCGGCGACCGGGGCGACGGCGAGTCTCGTATTCGCGCTCAAGTGGCCACTCCTCGTGGTCATGCCGGGTTGCTTTGTCGTCAGCCTCAGCATCCGGTTCGGTTGTCGTTGGGGACTCGCAGCGCGTGGTTACGGCGAACAGAAGTTTTTCCAAGACCTCGCGCTCGCGGCCGTAGACGGCGCCACCCTCGCGACCGGAACGGTTGCCCGGACTCTGCTCGGCCCGATCGGTCGCCGTCTCTTGCATTCCAAGCTGACAACGAAGATCCTGAAGAGTACGAGTTCCTTCGTGCTGAAGCGGCTGGTTCAGGTCAACAGCCAATTGCAGTCGAGCAAACGGTCTCACCACATCCGCGTGAGCGTACTTCGGCCCGACTCGAGTGGAAGAGAGCTCGACATCAACAAGATCCTCGAAAGACTCAGCCTCTACGCCTGATTTCTTCTTCTCTTTGGGCCGCCCGAATAATGGTCAAGACATGAGCCAACGCAAACCCCATTCGGAGAGCTGGGAATCCTGGTCGGATCGACTGATTCGGGAGGCCGAGGCGCGCGGAGATTTTGACAATCTTCCGGGAGCGGGGCAGCCGCTTCCGGGTTACGGCGAGCCCTATCGCGAGGATTGGTGGCTCCAGTCGCTCGTGCGTCGCGAGAAGCTCGAAGTGCTGCCGGCAACGCTATCTCTCAAACGTGAGATCGAACAGTTGCGCGAACTTCTCCCCGAAATCAGCAGTGAACGAGAGCTCAGACGTCGCCTCGCGTTACTCGCCGAACGGCTTCGGGAGGCGAACCTCTCCGCGCGGGGATCGGTCGGGGGCGGCCTGAGCGGGGTCGATATCGAGAGTTTTGTCGAGGCGTGGCACAAGCAGGTCGACCGGGATCTCGACGGTAAGGACGCGCGATCAAGCCACGACTTCTAGGGGCCGCTCGTACTCTGGGTATTCTCGCCCTGTTTGCGCCGCTCCAACTCTTCGCCTGTCCACCCTCCGGTCTCTTTTGGCTCGAGCTCTTTCTCTGGGTTCCGATCGTTGCGGTCCTCTTTCGACATCGCGGCCGAGCCGCTTTCTTCGCCGGTTGGTGGGTGGGGCTCGTCGGTTGTGCGGCGATTTTTTCGTGGGTCCCGTGGACGGTCAGCAACTTCACCGAGATGTCGCGCGTCGTGGGCTGGCTGCTCTGCCTGCTCCTGGCGGCTGCGGTCGGACTCTACCTCGCGTTCTTCGCGCTCATCGGGAGTCAACTCAAACGGCGCTACCGGCGCAGTTGGCCCTGGTGGACGGCACTGCTCTTTGCGGGGCTCGAGTTTATTCAACCGCAGCTCTTTCCCTACACGCAGGGGAGCACTTGGTACCAAGAGAGCTGGGTCTTTCTGAGCGTGGTTCACCTCGGCGTTCCCGCCGTCACCTTCGCGCTGTTGCTCGTCAATACGGTGATCTGGCAAGCGCTATCAGAGAGCGTCTCGATCTTCTCGAGACGGCTCGGTGCTACTGGCGAGTTTGTGTCGTGGCGCGTGACCTGCCTCAATGGCGCCGGAGCGGTCGCCGTCTGGCTGCTCCTCGTCGGGCTCAGTGCGGGGCAAGAGCAGCGGATCAGCGAGCAGGAATCGGATAACCCGGAGACGATCCGACTTGCTTTGATTCAGACCAATCTGACCAACGATCAGGAGGCGCGATCGTTCAGGAGTTCGCGCCGGTATTCGGCCTATCTGTTTGGAGACTGTCTGCGCGGTCTTGATCTCGATTCGATCGACGCCCTCGTCTATCCCGAAGGCTGTTTGCGGACGGTTCCGCTTAGAGAGTCTCAGCGTCACGGGTTCAAGATCGAAGTCTGGGCGGGCGGGATACACTTCGACCGCGAGGCTGAGAAGCAGTACAACTCGGGATACTTCTTCGGCCGTGACCGTTTCCGAGGTCGCTACGACAAAGTCAAGTTGCTCGCCTTTGGCGAGTACTACCCGTTTGGCGAGCGCCGATTTGAGTTTGGGTCGGGACCGAAACGGTTCGACGCGGCCAAGGCGAGCTTTGTCTTTTTGATCTGCTACGAAGCGACGATTAACTCCTACGCGCGCCAGAGTGCTCGCGAACTCGATCCCGATCTCTTCGTCAATATCACCTATGACGCCTGGTTTGGGGATACTCAGTGTCCGCACCAACATCTGATGCTTTCAGCGATTCAATCGGCCCTCCACGGACGACCGCTCGTCCGCAGCGCGACGACGGGGATCTGCGCGTTTGTCGACGCCCGGGGGCGCATTGTTCAGCAGGGTGACCTCGCCTTCTTCCCCGAGTCGGAACCCGTGGGCGAACCCCCGCCCGAACCCAAGCAGTGGGTCGATACCGTCAGGCTCGTCAAGGCGCCCGGGCTCTACACCGCATGCGGGGACCTCTTTGCGTGGGGTGCGCTCATCGCGGCGCTCGCCGCCTGGCTGGTCGGGCTCAGACGGGGCGCTCGAGAGTCGATACAACGCGGAGAGCCGCAGTAACTCCCAAATGTCCCCGAGATCACGATTCACCGTCCGATAGCGACCGTCACCATCTCGAAAAAGCCTCCGCCTCCCGGAACTGAGCCGCTATGATCGACCCTGGGCAATTTCCCTCAAGCATCACCGAATCTCTCTCCGGCGAAAGGGCTCCTATTGTGTCGACATTCCGAGTAGCGATCTTTGGACTCGCCATCAGCCTGCAATTTGGGGCGGCGTCGCAAGCTGAAGTGATCCTCTTCGATAACATCCACAACCAAGATAGCACGATTTTTAACAACCCCGACTTCACCATGGCTCGGGCCGCACTCGAAGCGGCGGGGCACACGCTGGCTGAACTCAATAGCCCGCTCGATCCCGTGATCCTGAGTGGAGTGGATATCTATGTGACCGGGCTCTTTCTCTCGGCGCTCACTACGAACGAAGCGATGCTGCTGAGTAATTTTGTCGACCAGGGAGGCGGCGTCGTCGTTACCCATGGGGGCGGCTTTTCTTCGAGTAGTTTTGTCGACTCGATCAATGAGTTCCTCGAGCCCTACGGGATGCAGTTGGGTCCAAACGTCGGCTTTGGGAGCGGCGTCACCGCAACTTTCGATTCGACCGCCTGCGCGTCGGACGGGGTCAGTACCGTCTCGTTTGACTTTCTCCGCGAACTCGAGTTGATCCAGCCCCCGGCTCAGAATCTCATCATCAGCGGGCCCGAAGTCGCCGCGGCCGCGACGGTAGGTAGCGGCTTTGTGATCGTGATCGGAGATGAGAACCAGTGGAAGGACCCAGTCGGGAACTTCGATGCCGCGATCACCGAATTCGATAATGAGCTGCTCCTCGAGCGGGTCTTCGGCTTTGCGGACTTCTGCTTCGAACCGCAGTTTCGGCGCGGTGATATCAATCTCGACGCCCTCGTCAATGTCGCCGATGCGATCACCTTGCTCCAGTTTCTCTTCGTCGCAGGATCACCGATTCTGGAATGCGAGGACGCAGGGGATTCGACCGACGACGGCCTGCTCGATGTCGCCGACGCGGTGACTCTCCTCTTCAACCTCTTTGTCCCCGGCTCCCCACCTCTCCCCGAGCCCGGCGACAATTGTGGTAGCGATCCGACCGACGACGCCTTGGACTGTGCGGACCCCTCAGGCTGTTAGCCTACAGTGTTCAAGTGAATCTCGTCTGTTACCACCGCCAATGTGCGTCTTTCCCTGAAGCACATCTTGGCGGTTGCGTACTCGAGTGAATTGCGGCTAAGGGCCATTCGGTGTCTCGTTGTTGGCACCTGGAAGCATATTTGGTCTTCGCTCGTGGCGCCCTCGGCAGCCGCTACCGAGAGCCAATCGACTTACTTTTCTTTGTAGACCGTGTCGATCGCGAGGCCGGCGGCGAGGAGGAGGGCGCTCGTGCCCGGCGACGGATCCCCGTTGAGCGAGATCATGTAGTTGTCGGCGGAAGTGAAGAGTTCTTTGCCGATCCCCGTCCACTTCTTGGTGATCGTGCCGAGCTCCTGATCATCCTTGTCGACAAATTTGAAAGTCCAGCCCTTCCAGTTGCCTTTGACGAGGGCGACCTCGTCACCGGCCGCGCTAAAGACCCGAAACGATCCCCCGATAGAAAACGCTTTGCTCTTGAACCAGCCGATCAGTTTGTCGGAGCCATCCTTGACCTCAACCTTCGTCCGAAAGAAGGCGACGCCGCGGTGAATCGAGAAGAGCAGCCGATCGTTATCATCGGGATCACCACCCTCGTAGACATAGACCGTGGTCGGCATCAATTGCTTGCTGATGATAAATCGCAAAGTCTTGATGAGGCCGCCCACCTTCTCCTTGGCGATGCCGATCTGTTCCTGACTTTCGGGATCGAGAATATCGTAGGTGTCGGTCAGTTTGAGCAGGCCGACGTGTTCGCGGACGAAGTATGACTGGCGCTCGAGCATGGGTTCCCCTCGCTTTCTTTGGGACGATGACAACGCCCGACTTATAACGAATTCTCAGAGATATGACACGGCTCCTTCGGTTGAAAGAAGCGGTCACCACCATTCGAGGTCGTACTGATCGAGTTGGCCCGATTGGATAAAGAATGCCGCGGCGTAATCCTCCTCGGGCTGAAAGGCGCTCGCTCGCCAACGGTGGGTCGAGTCGCCGTCAAGTTGCGTCTCGAGAAGCTTGGCGGGGCGGCCGAGATCACCTTCGACGACGAACCGGTGGAGAGGAACCCGGAGTCCGTAGCCGTGGGCTTTTAAGAACGCCTCCTTGAGGGTCCAGATGCGGTAGAAGGTCGCGGGCTTGGCTTCGGGCGCGGATCGAATCAGATGGTCCGCCTCGCGGGGGGAGAAGTACCGTCGGGCGAGTCGCTCGAGATCGCGCTCTCTCTTTTGATACTCGAGGTCGACGCCCACCGGAGTCGCAGGATGGGTGAGGCCGAGGAGGCCGCGGGTTTCAGAGTGGGCGAGGTTGAACTCAAACTCTCGGCCCCGCAGCCGCGGCTTGCCTCCGGGGTCGTAAGTAAACTCGATCTCTTCGGGTTTGAGATCGACGTAGCTCGCGAGCACTTCGCGCAAGACCGAGCGCGCCCGAATAAAGCGGCGCCGTACGGTCTCGATGAGGAACCGGTCAGCGCGGGCGAGTTCGTCGGGAGAGAGTGTGGATCGACTCGCGGGTTCGTCGAGCGAAAAGGAGTAGAGCTTGACCTGGCCCGGCGCGATCTCGGTCGCCACTCGTCTAGCCCCCCTTGGACTTTTGGATCCAGTCGGCGAGCTTCTTCATGCCGGCTTCGATCGAGACCTTGGGTTCGTAGTCGAGATCGCGGCGCGCGGCCCCAATGTCAAACGTGTGACTCGTCGCGAGTTGGTGGGCGAGGAAGCGGGTCATCGGGGGCTCCCAACGCAACCGCAACCGTCGGTAAAGCTTCTCGAGCTTGGTTCCGATCTCAAACGCCTTTTCGTACGAAATCGATCGCCGTACGTCGGGGAGACCGGCGGCTTGGAGAATCCGATTGAGCAGTGAGCGCATCGGCAGCGGTTCATCATTGGTGATGAAATAAGCTTGCCCCAGGATCTCCGAGCCTGGCTCGAGTCTCTCAGCTGCTTGAATATGGGCCGCGACGGCATTGTCGATGTAGACCGAGTCGACGAGGTTCTCGCCGTCTCCGACGAGCCGCAGCTTCTTGCGCCGCGCCTTGTTGACGATGCGCGGGACGAGATGGTTATCACCCGGGCCCCAGATCAGATGCGGCCGGAGTGAGACGGTTAAGATCGTGTCGCTGTCGTTGGCCTCGAGGATCATCCGCTCCGCTCGCGCCTTGGTATCGGGGTAGTCGGCGAGATAGCTGTCGGGATAGGGGGCGCTCTCGTCGACCGACTCGAGATCGCCTTCGCGAGAGACGACACTCGGTGAACTGGTGTAGACGATCCGGCGGACGCCGTGACGATAGCAGCCCGCGATAACATTGACGGTACCCGTCACATTGGTGTCGTAATACTCAGAAGATTTCCCCCAAATCCCCGCCTTGGCGGCGACGTGAAAGACGATGTTGTGCCCCTGGATCGCTGCGGCGACGTCGTGTTTGTCGCGGATATCTCCCGAAATCTGTCTAACCCCGAGCGCCTCGAGATGGTCGTAATGCCGGCGCTGAAAGGTCGAGACTCGAGCGCCCCCCTCGAGGAGGGCGCGGACGATCCCGGTTCCGAGGAATCCTCCGCCTCCGGTCACGAGAGCCAACATGTCAGCGACTTGCATGGCATTTCTCCTCGGGGGACGGCTCACCCCCGGTGGCTGCCGACCGAGACTCGATGCGAATTGGTCGAATCCGCGGGGCTCGACTCGTGAGCTTCTCACGAAAGATCTTCGAATTGTGACGGATGTCGACGGGGAAGGAAGGGACAAAGTAGAAGGTTGCGATCCCGACCGAGGCCGCCGACTGCTGACCGAGCTCGAAGAGCTCACTCGCGATTCGGCGCTTTTGGCGGGCCGAGAGGCGAATCGTCGGCTCGACGAAGAGGGCGGGTTCGACCTCGGGCTGCGCGGGAGTCGACGACGCCGAGTCGATACCGACGAGAGCGGTTCGGGCGACTTCGGGGTGCTGGTTAAAGACGCGTTCCGCGGCGACCGTGGTGTAGCGTCGCGCTTGAGTTTCGACGCGGTGTGACTTTCGTCCGCAGAACCAGAGTCTTCCCTGCGCGTCAAAATAACCGAGATCTCCCATGCGGTGGACCACTCGCCCGTCGTGGTCGATTTTGGCGAGCTGCGTCATCGTGCTGCGCGCGAAGTATGCGGGGGAGACGACGGGTCCGCGCACGACGATTTCGCCGATTAAACTCGAGTCGAATCCGCTCTGAGTCTGCGGGGCTAGGACCCGCGCCGAGTTCCAAGTTTCGATCGGTCGGTCGGTGATCTCGATCACCTCAACTTCGATTCCGGCGAGTGGCCGGCCGACGCAAACGCCCCGGCCCGCTTCGGTCTGAGCTCTGAGGTTGCCGACCTCGTCACTACCGATTGTACTGACGGGGAGTGCCTCGGTTGCGCCGTAGGGGGTGTGGACTTCTACCCCGGACGATAAGGCGTGACTCACGGTCGCGACGACTTCGGGGTCGGCCGGTGCCCCGGCTGAGATGATGCGTCGAAGGCTGCTGAGCCCGGGCTGGTGTTCTGAGGCGATGCGCGCAAGGCGCGCGAGGACGGCCGGAGATCCGAAGAAGTTGGTCACCTGAAATCGCTCGATGAGCGCGACGAGTAGCTCGGGATCGACGCGACCCGGTCTCGTAAAATCCATCGGCGGCACCACGCAGGACATCCCGAGCGCGGGTCCGAAGAGAGCGAAGAGCGGAAAGGTGGAGAGGTCGACTTCTCCGGGCTCGATCTTGTAAGCGTCACGAATCGCATCGACCTGGGCTCGAAACATCCCGTGGGTGTAGATCGCCCCCTTGGGCGGACCGGTCGAACCACTGGTAAAGAGAATCGCGGCGAGATCGTCGGGTTGGGCTCGGTAGCGAGCCGCGGGCGTCGACGGCTCAACAAGCGTTCGCCAAGGTCGACCCCAAAGCCGGTCGAACCCGCTCTCGGCGCCGACGACGAGACGCTGATTGAGTGTTTGATTTGCCCAGCCGAACAGCTTGCGGGCGAGGTGCGCCTTGGGGACACCGATAAAGACTTCGGGTTCGACTTGACCGAGACATTGCTTGAGCGCGCGAAGTCCCATTCCGGGATCGACGAAGACCGGGACCGCTCCGATCCGAAACAGGGCGAAGGTCAAAACGAAAAATGACCGCGAGGGGGGGACCATCAGCACGACACGGGTGCCGGTGCCCACCCCGGCTCCGGTAAGCCGATTCGCCGCGATCTGGCACTCTTCTTCGAGATCTGCGTAGCGAACTTCGCGGAACGAAAGCCCGCGTCGGTCGCCCTGAAGGTAGAGCGCGACCCGGTCGGGCTCCGTTTGGGCGAGCTCTCGTATCGCGTCGGCGACGTTGGGATTGCGTGAAGCTTGAACGGTCAACGCAGCGCTCCAACTCGATGCTCATCGTCGACCGCTAGCGCTGATAACCCGCCTTGCCGATTCGCGTCCGAGTCCAGAGGGTGCACCTCGAGGAAGCGCGCGATGCGTTGGGTCACTCGTTCGGATTCGTCTTCGAGGACGTAATGCCCCGCCTCCGGCAAAATCTCGTACTCAGCTTGCGGGACCCGCCGTTGCCATTCGGCGAGAAAGTGGCGATCGAAAACGAAGTCGCGCAATCCCCAGATGACCAGCGTCGGCACCTGTGCGAGCTGACCCAGTCCTTCGGCGACCTCTTGAATCGCTTGGTAACCGCGGTCGTCGGGTCGCAGCGGGATATCTTGGACGAAGCGGTGGACCGCGCGTCGGTCGCGCCAACTTTGGTAGGGCGCGCAGTAGGCGAGCCGGGTCGATTCGGGGAGCAGACGCTGGCGACAACCGAAGTAACTTGTCAGCCGCTCGAAGAGACCCAGACCACGCACGAGGAAGGCGCCGAGAGGTGATCGCGCTCCGTGCAGGAGGAGCGGAAAGCGCTTGGTCGTCGGCAGTGGAAACGCCGCGGTGTTGAGAAGGGCGAGGCGGGCGATGCGGTCGGGGTGTCGCGTCGCAAAGCGCATCCCGATCATGCCGCCCCAATCGTGCAAGACGAGCGTGATGCGGCGGTTGATGTCGAGATGGTCGAGCAGCGCTTCGAGATCGTGCACACGTCGTTCGAAGTGATAGTCGTACTCGTCGTCGCTGGGTCGGCTCGACCGTCCGCAGCCGATGTGGTCGAAAGCGACGGCTCGGTAGTGGGGGCGGAGCCGCTCGATGAGATGCCGGTAGTAGAACGACCAGGTCGGATTGCCGTGGACCATCACCACGGGCTCGCCTCGACCCTCGTCGAGATAGCAGAGACTTTGACCGTCGACCTCGAGTCGTTGTGGCGCGTAGGGAAACTCGCGCTGAGCGGCCTCGGGTAGATCGAAGTTTGCGGGCGTCCGGTTCACCATTCGACTCCGAGCATCATGCAGTTGAGGCCGCTTCCGATGCCGAGCCAACCGACTCGCTCACCTCGATTCAAGCGACGCTGTTCGCTCGCGATCTGTGCGGTGATCGGTAGCGAAACGGTGCCGATGTTTCCGAGGTAGGGGTAGGTGACAAAGTCCCGATCGGGATCCGAACCGATCGCTGCGAGGATCGTTCTCTGGTGGGCCGATCCGACTTGGTGGCAGATCGTCTTGTCGACCCCGGGCCAGTCGAGTTCGGCGAGAAAGGCGTCCCAGGTCGTGCGGCCGAGTTCGACCCCGTGGTTGAGGACTCCGACCGAGTCGGTCTCCATAAACTCGACCCGGTCGGCGACCCCGCCCGCGAGCGGGGCGGTAACTCCCCAGCGACAGAGCCGGTGATGCTCGGGCGCATTGAGGTGAACTCCGCCGAGGAGCCGGTGGCTCTCGTCGAGGTCTTGCGCGAGAGATTCGTGACATGCGAGCAGCGCGATTGCGCCGCTTCCGCCCGTGAAGGTTGCGAGTCCCTGCGTAAACTCCCGCAGGTCGGGTTGGCGGTTGAGCCGTTCGATTGCGATCTCGTTGATATCGCGGGCGCTCTCGGCCGCGACCACGAGACCCGCTTCGATCTGTCCGAGTTCGATGCGATTAGCGACCTCGAGCAGGCCGTTCAAGGCGCCGAGGCAGGCGTTTGAGAGATCGTAGATCGCGGCGGTCCGTGCGATGTTGAGATTGGCCGCGACTCGACAGGCGGTCGCGGGTTCGAACTGTTCGCGACAGACTCCGCCGTAAACGAGAGCGCCGAGCCGTTCGCTCGGGATGCCGGTGCGATCGAGGGCGAAGTGCGCAGCCTTCGCCGCCTTCTCCGCAAGCGACGCGCCGGGTTCCCACCAACGTCGCTCTTCGACCCCAGTCAACTCTTCGATGTGACCGACCGGAATACCGAGTCGGTTGAGACAGGGCTCGAGCCGGTCTTCGATCTCGCGCGTGGTAACGACGATCGGAGGGAGCTCGTAGGTGATTGCGGCGATTCGGACCGACTCGTATCTCAAGGTCTCCCCGCATTCATCGCGTCTTCTCGATCCGAACCGAGAAGGACTTCATATGGTAGATCACGCGCCCGTCGATCGTCAGATAGCCGTCTCCCCAGAGTGTCCGATGCTCGTCATCGATTCGAGTAACCCAACCGTCGACAGTGACGCAATCATCGCTCGGAATGTACTGACCCCGGTAAACCCACTCGTGCGCTTCGCCCGGCACGAGCCCGACAACTTCTTCGCCGGCCTCGAGTCCCCAGCGGTCGACGGCAGCGATTTTAAAAAGTTGGATCAGCGCTTCGAGCCCGAGCGATCCCGGGCAGACGGGATAATAGTAGAAGTGCGCCCAAAAGAACCACGACTCTTCTAGCACCCGCGCTCCGCCATGGATTCGGAGAGCAGCCCGCCGCCGCAGCCGACGTCGAGG
>CAYZYD010000010.1:0-17959 GCA_964482505.1 uncultured Planctomycetia bacterium
CGGCGAACCTCGACGTATGGCCAATACGCCTTCGGTTCGCCCGAGGCACTGGGCGCGAATTCTCGACCTCCCGCATCGAAAGCAGTTTTCGGGCGGGCTGCTAGGATCGAGTCAGAATCTCGGGCCCCGCGGCGGTGATGAGGACGGTGTCTTCAGAATGGGCGCTGGGGCTTCCGTCGGCGGTCGCGACAGACCAGCCGTCCCCGAGCAGGACGGTGCGATTGGTGTGGGGGACGACGGTCGGATCGATCGCGAGCACCATGCCTTCACGAAGAATGACTTCGAGCCCCCGGTAAGAGATCCTGGGCGTATTGGGCACCTGAGGCTCCTCGTGCATCGACTGCCCGATCCCATGGCCGACGTATTCGAGCAGGGTCGAGTAGCCGTAGCTCGTCACCACCTCATCGATCGCCTCTGAAATTTTCCGAATCGGCTGGTTCGGCCAGGCGGCGGCAATCCCGGCGTCGAGCGCCCGCTCGACACATTCACGGAGCCGTTGAACGAGCGGCTCGTCCGGGCTCAAAGTGAGGGTGCGGGCGGCGTCGGCACAGTATCCCTCTACTCGCGCGCCGAGGTCGATCGTCACGATATCACCGGCGCGGAGAGGCTCCCGACTAGGGACCCCGTGGACGACGATCTCGTTGACCGATATGCAGCAGGCCGCGGGGAATCCCTGGTAGTTGTAAAACGGGAGCTCCGCCCCGAGCTCGGCGGCGGTCTCGCGGATCGCAGTCTCGATCTCGGTCGGTCGAACTCCGGGCCTCGCGAGGCTCACTCCGAGATCGAGGAGCGTGTCGACGACTCGACCCGCGCGGCGCATTGTCGAGATTTCCGCGCTGCTCTTGATCATGGGAGAGTCTTCTCGGGGGCAGAGGCTTTGCGACAGCCTGCGCTCGGCAAGTACGATCTGGCGCTAAAAAAGAAAAGCGAGCCGCCGCGGGCTCGCTTCAAAGTCGAGTCGTTGTATTCGCTACGCGACGGACCGGGGTCGATCTAAACGCGAGATTCAGTACCGCTCGTCGTGACCGCGGCGGCGCCGCCACCCGGCGGAGTTTTCTTGCCCGATTCGAGGAATCCCTCGTACTGCCGGACGAGCAACTGTGCCTCAACTTTGTCGACGATGTCGAGGGCCACCCCGACCACGATCAAGATCCCGGTTCCCCCCATGAAGTTACTGACCAGCGCCTGCACCTCGAGTTCGTTGGTCAGGATGATCGGGACCAGAGCGATCGCCGAAAGGAACGCCGCCCCCGCGAGGGTGATGCGGTTGATCACATGCTCGAGGTATTCAGCGGTCCGCTTCCCGGGGCGAATCCCGGGGACGAACGAACCGTTCTCCTTCATGTTCTGCGAGATCTCGACAGGATTAAACATCAGCGAGGTCCAGAAGAAGGTGAAGAAACCAATCATCAGGACATAGAAAACTTGGTAGCTGAATGTCCCGTAGGTGAAGAGATCGGTAAAAGCATTGTCTCCAACGAGCGCGCTGATGATCCCCGCGGGCAGCAGCAACAGCGACTGGGCGAAGATAATCGGGAGGACGCCCGCCGAGTTGACTCGAATCGGCATATAGTGGCGCTGACCACCATAGGTTCGGCGCCCTTTGACGGAACGCGCTTGCTGGATCGGTATGCGTCGCTGCCCCCGAGTGATGTAGACCACGGCCACGATAATCCCGAAGAAGAGTCCGAGCAAAATCAGGAGGCGAAGCACCTTAAATGGGGCCTCCTGGATATTCTCGTCACTCGTCACGAAGATATCCGAGACCATGGCCAGAAGGCCGCTCGGCATATTCGCAATGATTCCTGCCATGATCAGAATCGAAACGCCATTGCCGATGCCGTGCTCGGTAATTTTCTCACCGAGCCACATCAGGAAGAGGGTTCCCGTAGTCAGACAGACGATCTGCAGGACGATCTCGAACGCGCCGCCCTCAGAGATAAAGCGACCCTGGAATTGAGTGTGCAAGAAGCGCACGATCACGAGCGACTGAATGAGACAGAGGGCCACCGTCGCGTAACGCGTATAACGGTTGATGACCTTCCGTCCGCTCTCGCCCTCCTTTTGCAGTTCCTCCATAGCGGGGAACACTTTGACGAGCAACGAGAAGATAATTGAAGCACTGATATAGGGCATGATGCCGAGTGAAAAGACCGTCGCCTGGGAGAGCGAGCCGCCCGTGAGCTGACTCGTAAACCGGACGAACTGCATCAGTCCGCCCGACCCAGACTCACGGTTGAGCTCCTCAAGAATATCATCGAGAACGTCCGCTTGGACCCCGGGGAGATAGATGAAGAAACCAACTCGGTATATGGCGAGCAATCCAAAAACTACGAGAATGCGTCGCTTGAGGCTCGGAGTTCTGAGGATATCCCGGACGACTTTAAACATCGTTTAGATCTCTTTCGCTTCTCCACCAGCACCCTCGATCTGAGAGCGCGCCGAAGCGGTGAACTTGTTGGCGTGAACGATGAGTTTAACGGTTAACTTTCCGCCGCCCAGAACTTTGAGCCGCCCGTGCTTCTTTCGGATCAGACCCGCCTTGGCCAGCACGTCGTGAGTCACCGTCGTTCCCTCGTCGAGAGCGTTGAGCTTCTCGACGTTGACGATGTCGTAATCGACACGGAAACGAGCATTTGAGAAGCCGCGCTTGGGGAAACGCCGGTACATCGGCATCTGCCCGCCCTCGAAACCGGGTTTGTGGGTAAAGCCCGAACGGCTCTTGGCGCCCTTTTGGCCGCGTCCGCTCGTTTTACCCAGCCCGGAGGCGTGGCCCCGGCCAACCCGCCGGCGCGCTCGGTACTTCGGAGATCGTTCGTTGAGATCGGTTAAGTTCATGCGAGCTTCACCCCTCTGAGTTTCTCGACCATCTCGCGGGTGCGCAGGTGGGTCAGCCCTTCGAGGGTTGCCTTGGCGACGTTGAGCGCGTTCCGACTGCCGACCTGTTTGGTCAGGATGTTCTCGATTCCGGCGCACTCGAGGACGAGGCGCGCGGAAGCTCCCGCGAGTACCCCGGTTCCCTTGGAAGCGGGGAGCAGCGTCACTCGCGAGGAACGAAAACGCCCCTGAATTTCGTGGGGCACGGTACCGTCGACGAGCGCGACTCGAACCATCTTGCGTCGCGCATCTTTCATGGCCTTCTCGACCGCACTCGGCACCTCTTTGGCTTTGCCGAAACCGAGTCCGACCTTGCCCTTTTTATCACCGACCACGACGAAGGCGCTGAAGGACATTCGACGTCCGCCCTTAACGGTGGTCGCACAGCGATTGATCTGGATCAACTTTTCTTCGAGACGAGGACCGTCATCCTCTTGGCGCCGACCGCGACCGCGGCCCCGTCGTTGGCCACCGCCTCCACCACCTCGACCGCGACCACGCCCCTGAGAACCGTCGCCCCGCTGGTTGCCGCCTCTCGA
The DNA here is from genome assembly GCA_964482505.1 of uncultured Planctomycetia bacterium. Lineage (GTDB taxonomy): Bacteria > Planctomycetota > UBA8108 > UBA1146 > JAJFFE01 > CAYZYD01. The sequence goes on from CAYZYD010000010.1 coordinate 3,417, forward strand.
GGGTCTGTCCTGTCTTTGTTGGTCAGCCATTAGACTTTGACTCCCTCTTTTCGAACCGCGTCAGCCAGGGCAGCGATTCGACCGTGGTAACGGAACCCGTTACGGTCGAAGGCGAGCTGGCTGACGCCGAGCTCTTTCGCCTTTTGCGCGATCGCCTGGCCCACGACTTCGGCGCCTTTGCGATTCCCGCTGTTTTGATCGAGAGAGTCCCGCAGGCTCTTATCGCGCGTTGAAGCGCTCGCCAATGTACGCCCTTGGGAATCGTCGATAATCTGACAGTAGATGTGGTTAAGAGAACGACTGACCGAGAGGCGCGGCCGTTCGGCCGTCCCAGTGAGCCGCTTACGAATCTTGAATTTGCGGCGAAGCCGTCTCTTTTGTTTGAGCTTGTTTTTTTCCATGTCAATCTCGCTACGACGAGCCGAGCCCCTTTGCAGCCTTGCGGATGATCTGTTCGCCCTCGTACATAATTCCCTTGCCCTTGTAGGGCTCGGGCGGGCGCATGCGCCGCACGTTGGCGGCGAACTGGCCGACCAGCTGCTTATCGACACCGCTGATCGTGATCGAAGTATTGGTCGGGGTCTCGACCGAGAGGCCTTCCGGCACTTCAAATTCGACGGGATGGCAGAACCCGATGTTCAACGTGAGTTTCTTATCCTGTGCTTTGGCGTTGTAACCCACTCCCACGATGGCGAGCTTCTTCTCGAAGCCGTTCGTCACCCCCAGCACCATGTTCTGGATCAACTGACGAGTCGTCCCATGAAGCGCTCGGGCAAGCCGATCGGAGCGGATCGGTTGAATCTCAACCCCCGACTCTTTGGTCGAGACACCGACCGAAGGATGATGCTCGATCGCGAGCTTCCCCTTCGGGCCCTCGACCTTGACGGTGCGGCCGGCGACTTCGACCTTCACCCCCGAGGGTACTGCGACCGGTTTCTTTCCGATTCGTGACATTGCGGCCCCTCAGTACACACTCAGGAGGACTTCGCCTCCGACATTCTGAGCTCGAGCTTCATTGTCCGAGAGAATACCCTTGGACGTGCTCAAGACGTAAATTCCCATGCCCTGTACCACCCGGTCGAGATCTTTGATCTTCTCGTGGCGACGACGCCCGGGCTTTGATACGCGCTCGATTCGGTTGATTACGCGTTCACCGTCAGGACCGTACTTGAGTCGGATCTCGATCGAGCGTTCGATCGGGTTATCACCACTCACCTCGTAAGACTCTATGAAGCCCTCGCGCTTGAGAACGTCGACGATGCTCTCTTTGAGCTTGGAGTGCGGAATCTGGACACGCATCCGCTGCATGCGGTTGACGTTTCGGATGCGGGTCAGGAGATCCGCGACGGGGTCGGTCATAGTCATCGGTGTTCTCCTACCAGCTCGCCTTCTTCACTCCGGGAATCTCGCCTTTGGAGGCGAGATTTCGAAAACAGAGCCGACAAATCTGAAACTTACGATAGTAGGCACGCGGCCGACCGCAGAGCTGACAACGGTTGTAGGCTCGAGTCTTGTACTTCGGCGTGGCGCGCTGCTTGTTGATCAGAGCTTTTCTAGCCATAAATCTTCCTTAGTTTCGCCGGAACGGAAATCCGAAGCCCTCGAGAAGCGCGAGCGACATCTCGTCGGTCGAGTTGCGAATCGTCAGGCTGATGTTCATACCTTGGGTTTGCTCAATCCGGTCGATATTAATCTCGGGAAAGATCAACTGATCCTCGAGGCCCAGGGTGTAATTCCCTCGACCGTCAAACTTTCGAGGCAGACCGCGAAAGTCGCGGACCCTGGGGAGGGCCACCGAGATCAAGCGATCGAGGAACTCGTACATACGCTGCTTGCGCAGCGTGACTCGAGTACCGATTGCCATCCCCTCGCGGAGCTTAAAGTTCGAGATCGACTTCTTGGCTCGGGTCACGACCGGCAACTGCCCCGCGATCAGCGCGAGCTCCTTTTGAGCCACTTCGACGCGTTTAGAGTTATTGATCGCGTCGCCGATCCCCATATTGATGGAGATCTTCGACAGGCGCGGCGCGGCCATCACGTTCGGAATTCCAAACCGATCGACGAGCGCCGGTAGGATCTCGCTATCGTACTTCTCTTTGAGTCTCGCCATTAATCTCTCCTGCGCTCTTCGAGAGGCTGGATTGCTATGCCAGCCGCCAAGCGCGGTCTCACTATTTATCGATTCGCGTCCCGGATTTGACCGCGACTCGAAATTTCTTGCCGTCTTCGGTCTCGATTCGGACGCGGGTCGGCTTACCGGTCTCGGGGTCGACCAGCATGACGTTCGAAATGTGGATCGGTACCTCTACCTGAACTCGGCCGCCCTGCTGGTACTGCTGGCTCCGACGCACGTGCTTGTAACGGACGTTGATCCCTTGCACGGTGAGGCGATCGCCCTCTCGGTCCACTTTGGTGACAGTCCCGCGTTTGCCCTTTTCGGCGCCGGCGACTACGACCACTTCGTCGCCTTGCTTGAGTCGGTACATGATCAGCGTCTCATTTCCAGCTCAACCCTCACACGACCTCGGGGGCGAGCGAGATAATTTTCATGTAGTTCTTCTGCCGAAGCTCTCGGGCGACCGCCCCAAAGATTCGCGTTCCGCGCGGATTGCCATCTTTGTCCAAAATGACCACGGCGTTGCGATCAAACCGAACGTAGCTTCCGTCTCGACGACGAACTGCGTCTTTAGTTCGCACGACGACACCTTTGACGATCTCGCCCGACTTGATATCGCTCGACGGGAGCGCCTTCTTGACCGAGCAAACGATGACATCGCCAAGGGTCGCGTACTGACGTCGAGTGCCGCCGAGCACCTTGATGCACATCACCTTTTTGGCGCCCGAGTTGTCCGCGACTTCGAGTCGGGTTTGCATTTGAATCATGACTCGACCCTAGTCAACTTTCCGGTCCACGACCTCTTTCAAGCGCCAGCGCTTGAGTTTGGAGAGAGGCCGGGTCATTGAGATCTCAACCGTATCGCCGGCTCGAGCTTCGTTGTTCTCATCGTGAGCGTAGAACTTCGTATGCCGGCGAACGTATTTCTTGTACATCGGGTGGCGAACGAGTCGTTCGATCTTGACCACGATGGTCTTATCCATATCGCTCGATATGACGACGCCCCGGACCGTGCGCTTCACGACCGACTTTGCTTGAGTGTCGCCCATGCTATTTATCCTCGCTCAGTTCGCGCTCGCGCAAGACCGTCTTCATGCGCGCAATAGTGCGGCGCAATTCACGGATCTCGCCCGCGCGTTGCATCTCTTCGTTCTCGCGTTGAAACCGAAACTTAAACAGCTTCGCGCGGATCTTCGCGATCTGATCTTCGATCTCTTCTCGGGGAAGACCGCGGATATCGACAGCTTTCACGCCTTCGGTCTCCTTCCCACCATTTTTACTTTGACGGGCATCTTGTGCGCGGCTCGATTCAACGCCACGCGAGCAGAGGTCTCTTGAGCCCCTTGGATTTCGTAAAGAATCGTACCGGGACGGACCACCGCGACCCAAAATTCGGGTTCGCCCTTACCTTTACCCATCCGGGTTTCGGCCGGCTTCTTCGAAACAGGCTTCTGGGGAAAGACGCGGATTCGGACCTTGCCCTCGCCTCCGAGGAAGTGGTTGGCGGCGATCCGCCCCGCCTCGAGTTGACGAGCGGTTACCCAGCCGCCCTCGAGCGACATCAGCCCAAACTCGCCGAGGTGTACGTAGTTCCCACGGGTCGCGTTACGGCGAACTCTGCCCTTGTGAACCTTGCGGTGTTTAACCCTCTTCGGCATCTGCGCCATGACGCGACTTCCTCTTGTCTCTTATGATCTCACCTTTGTAGACCCAAACCTTGGCTCCAATAATGCCGTAGGTCGTTCGCGCCTCGGCAAAGCCGTAGTCGATATCGGCGCGCAGGGTGCTCAGGGGGATTTTCCCCTCCATGGCGTACTCGGTCCGCGCCATCTCCGCCCCACCGAGGCGGCCAGCGACCATCACCTTGACTCCAAGCGCTCCACGATCGCGGGAGTTACGAATAGTGTTCTTGAGGACACGGCGGAATGGCTGACGCTTTGTCAGCTGCTCGCACACACTCTCGGCGAGCAATTGGGCATTGGTATCGGGATCCTCGACCTCAGCGATGTTGAGCTGGATCGAAGCTCCGGTGATCTTTTCGAGCTCATCCTTGAGACGGTCGACGTTTTGACCTTTGCGCCCGATGACCACCCCGGGTCGGGCGGCGTGCAAGGTGATCGTGACCTTACGACTCTCGCCGTCGCCCTCTCGCTCAATCTCTATCCGGGGAATGCCCGCGTTGTGGAAGCCACGCTTCACGTGCTTGCGGATTCGATGATCCTCGGCGAGAAACTTCCCGAATTCTTGCTTGGTCGCGTACCAGCGCGACGACCAATCACGAGTGATCCCTACGCGAATCCCAGTCGGTCTAACCTTCTGACCCATAGATCTTGTTCTCTCCTTACGACCCGACTTCCCCGACCTCGATGGTCAGGTGGGACGTGCGCTTGAAAATAGGGTAAGCCATGCCTCGGGCCCGCGGCTGCCAACGCTTCCAGGTCGGGCCTTCGTCGACCACGGCCCGAGTAATTACGAGTTGCTCGGGGCTGAGTCCGCCCTCTTGCACTGCGTTGGCAACGGCTGACTTGAGCACTTTGCTGATCATCGGAGCCGCTCGTCGATTCGTGAATTTCAGCGTATCGAGCGCCTGCTCAACCGAGTTCCGACGGACCAAGTCCATCACGTAGCGCGCCTTTCGAGGAGATATGCGCGCGAATCGGTGGCTCGCTCGGTATGTCGATCCCATGTGTCATTCCTTTATCTCGGTCCAGGCGCTCCGACGCTCGGGGCTGGTCTGAGAAGTCCATTTCTCGGGTCACGCCTGCGAACCGAGCGGGGTGGCTTCGGCTCTCGACCGAACCGTTCCACGAAAATGACGGCTCGGGGGAATCTCGTTCTTCAAAGGCTCGGTGGCTTCGCCTGACCGACATCGCCGAGGGACTCGGCGAAATGCGTTTGAAGAACGACCGACCCGGCCGTCGCTTCTCGGTCCGCTTCGCCAGGAGAACTCCGCGGTTACCCGCGAGCCTGGCCTCTGTAAAGCAAGCAGCCAATGCTACTAAAAATCCCTAGCCTGGGTAGACCAAACTGAGGGATTCGAACCAATTTCCTACTTTTTCTTCGACCCGGCGTGGCCCCGGAACATGCGGGTCGGCGAGAACTCGCCGAGCTTGTGACCCACCATGTTTTCGGTGACGAAGACTTTTTTGAATTCCTTGCCGTTGTGAACCATGAACGTGTGGTTCACAAACTCGGGAATAATCGTACAGGCGCGCGACCAAGTCTTGATCGGTTCGTTCACGCCACGCTCGCCTTGGTCCAAGATCTTCTTGAGAAGCTTTGGGTCGACAAACGGACCCTTCTTGAGAGAACGGCCCATCCGTTACTTCCTCTTTCTTCTGCGAATGATGTGCTTGTTGCTCGGCTTTCGCGGGGCTCGTGTACTGCCCCCCTTGGAGAGCACACCCTTCGCCGAACAGGGATGGCGGCCGCCCGCGGTCCGACCCTCGCCTCCACCCATCGGGTGGCTGACCGGGTTCTTAGCGGTCCCTCGTACGTGGGGTCGTCGACCCTTGTGTCGCTTTCGACCCGCTTTGCCGAGTTTGATGTTGAGGTGCTCTTCGTTACCGATCACTCCGATCGTGGCCCGACAGCGGATGTGGACACGGCGCATCTCACCCGAAGGTAACGATACAATCGCATGGTTGCCCTCTTTACCGAGAAGCTGCGCGCGCATTCCGGCCGCTCGCACGAGACGGCCTCCCTGTCCCGGGATCATTTCGACATTATGAATTTCGAGACCGTTCGGAATGCTCGCGAGCGGCATACAGTTGCCAACTCGCGGCTCGCAGATTTCTCCCGACTCAACCGTTTGCCCCACCTCGAGACCTTTGGGAGCGAGCATGTACCGCTTCTCGCCGTCTCGGTAGTGGAGGAGCGCGATGCGCGCCGTGCGGTTGGGGTCGTACTCGATTTCAGCCACGCGGGCGGGCACGCCGTCCTTATCGCGCTTGAAATCGATGAGTCGGTAACGCTTCTTGGCTCCGCCACCCCGGTGACGGGCGGTGATGTGACCGTGGTTGTTGCGGCCGCTGGTCTTCCGAAGCGTGACGACGAGCGACTTCTCCGGGGTGCTGCGGGTAACTTCAGCAAAATCGGAGACACTCCCGTTTCGCCGTCCTGCCGTGGTCGGCTTGTAGACACGAACTCCCATGAGGTCTCCCTACATCGTCAAATCGATATTGTAGCCCGGGCGAAGCGTCACGATCGCCTTCTTGTAGTCCTTCGTCCTACCGAAGTTTCTACCGACGCGCTTGTATTTGCCCCGCTGACGGACCGTATTCACCGCTCGAACTTTGACGTCGAAGATCTGCTCGACCGCTTCTCGGATCTGGATTTTGTTGGCGTCGCGAGAAACTTTGAAAGAGTAGGCGTTCTGCTTTTCGGTCGCAAACGTGCTCTTCTCGGTGATGATCGGTTTAAGCACGACGAGGTGTGGGTCGGTCATTCGGCCCCTCCGATTTTATCTTCGCTCGCTTGAATCTCGGCGAGGGCCTCGCTGGTCAGGACGAGGCTGCGGTGCTTGAGGAGTGAGTGCGCATTAAAATCGCAAACGGGCAGCACCTGTACGTTGTGAAGATTGCGCGCCGCCTGCACGACCCGGCGCCTCGCGTCGTGGTCGAGGTTTGAGGCAACTCCGATGAGGCAAGATTCAGCGATCCCGATCGTCTTGAGGAGTCGACCGAAGTTGCGGGTCTTGGGGGCGTCGACTTCGAGACCGGTGACAACCCGTGTCTCCCCATCGAGAAGCTTTGAGAGCAGGGCGTGGCGAGTGGCGATCCGGCGCTGCTTGCGGGGAAGACCGTAGTCGTAAGTCCGCGGCTTCGGCCCGAACACGACCCCGCCTCCTCGCCATATCGGAGACTTCCTCGAACCCTGTCGAGCTCGACCAGTTCCCTTTTGGCGCCACGGCTTGGCGGGGGAGCCTTTGATTTCGCCGCGCTCTTTGGTCGACGCGGTTCCGCGTCGCTTGCGACCCAAATAGTAGCGAACCGCCTCTTTGAGGAGCGGGATGTTTGGGTAGTTCCGGACCGCGCCCGATCGAAATGAGATCGTGCCGCTCTCAGCGCCGTCAGCGCCGAACTGCGGGACCTCGATCGGGTCCGGTTGAACTAGAGGTCGGCGTTCGCGCGTTGCCGTACCGTTCATGAGACGTCCTTATGCAGGGGTCGATCCATCGGTTTTCGAATCGACCACATGATATTTCACGCAACTTTGTCGCTCCCGAGGAACGACGGTGCGAGCAATTTTCAGCCACTGGTTTTTGATGGTTCGTGCTGACAGCTGAACCAAAAAAAACCGCGCCAACCCCACGGGAGTTGGCGCAATCTCTTTAAGCGAGGCTCTCTTCGATGTAGAGAAAGCCGCCCGCGGGTCCCGGCACAGCCCCCCGGACCACGAGCAGATTCTTCTCGAGATCGGTGGAGACTACTTCGAGGTTGCGGGTCTTGATCTTCTTGTTGCCGTACTGACCCGGCATGTTCTTACCTTTGAGGATTCGCCCGGGATCTTGGTGCATACCGATCGAACCGAGTATCCGTTTACTCTTCGATCCGTGGCTCTTGGGACCGATGGCGTGATTCCAACGCCGGACCACCCCCGAGAAGCCGCGCCCCTTGGAGGTACCGGAGACGTCGACCTTACTCACCCCTTCAAAGAGCGAGAGGTCGAGTGTATCCCCTGCTCCGTACTCGCCAGCGAAGGGGACTTCGCGGACAAACTTTTTGGGGGCAGTATCCACCTTCTTGAACACGCCCTCTTGGGGCTGCGGAACTCTCTTCGTCGTATCGAGGAATCCGACCTGATAGGCCTGGTAGCCGTCCTTCTCTTCGGTGCGCACTTGGAGAACCGTACAAGGGCCCGCCTCGATAAGAGTGACCGGTTCTCGGATTCCTTCGTCGGTGTAGGCCTGGGTCATCCCGATCTTGCGTCCCAGGAGAGCTTTGCGGATTCGCTTCGGCATCGATCCTCCTAAGCCTTGATCCGGATACTCACGCCCGCCGGCATGGTGATCTTCGTCAGCGCGTCCATCGTCTTCGCCGAGGCTTCCGAGAGCTCGATCACTCGCTTGTGAGTGCGCATCTCGAATTGCTCCCGCGCCGTCTTATTGACGTGCGGAGAGCGAAGCACGGTATACCGTTCGATACGAGTCGGAAGCGGAATGGGACCGTGAACGAGTGCACCGGTTCGCTTCGCCGCTTCTACGATCGAGAGCGCGGCACCGTCGAGCACTTCGTGGTCGTAGGCTTCCATCCGTATTCTGATGCGATCCTTCGCCATTCGTTTTTCTTTACCAGTTGCGTTTCTTTGCCGTCGAGTCGATCTCGAGCCGCGACGACCATTCTGCTACTTGAGTCCGTCACTCAGACGAGTTTGGCGCCGCTCACCCGGGACCTCACCGACGGTCTTAATCGCCGTAGTAACGAGGTCGCCACGACGAGCCGTCATCACGTCACCCCGTGAGACTGACGAAGGGACGGAGCCCGATCAATTGACTCTTACCGAGTACGCGTTCCGGTTCAGTTGGAAGAAGCCGCCCGAGTCCGACGCTGTTCCAAACGCTGGGTGGCGTACCGAACAGGGGGTCGAATGAGAGATAAGCAAAGCTGCGCGGGCTGCTCGAGCCGATACAGCGGGCTCCGACACGGGACGACCTCTGAAGGGTAGACTGAGATCGCACCCGATCTCGGGACCACCCCGCACTCGCCGGCCCAAAAGACGGACCGAAAAGCGGCTGCGAAATCCTAAACCTATAGAAATTCTTGAGTAAGGATTCCGTCCGGAGGCGAAAGGCCAAGATTATAGAAACGAATAAGCCTTTGTCAACGGAGGGCTTAAAAACAGAGTTTGCACTTTTGAGGTCGCGATCAGCTCGGGGCTGAAAAGAGCCAGGCGAGAAGAGTGCGCAACAGCGAGACGGCGATAAGCGAGACGAATAGCGCCCCGGGAGCGAGTGAGAGCGAGAGCACCGGTTCGGCGCGGGGGCGGAACTCGGCACGCAAGGCTAAGTGGCAAGCGAACAGAGTCACGACCAGGATCGCCATCCCGAGTGCTGCGGTCACCGACCTCTCCTCCCTCAGACGTTTCCCTTGAGACCGAGTATTCATCGGGAGAGACCACGTCTCACCCTTCCAAGATAATACCCCAACCCTTCAGAATCGAAACCGGTCACTGACCTCAGCCGGCGCCGGGGAGAAACCGATCGGCTCGAGCGACATCGCGGCCCGACCCTGAGAGATCGAGCGCAACGTGGTCGTGTATCCAAAGACCTCGGCCAGAGGCACCTGACCGATCAATCGACGCTGTCCGCTGACGGTATCGACCTGTTCGATCTCAGCCCTCCGCCGAACGAGATCCTGGTTGATCGATCCAAAGTACTCGTCAGGGGTTGTGATCTGAAAACGCATCACTGGCTCGAGGAGCTGGACGCCCCCCTTTTCTTCGGCTGCCTGGAACGCGGCTCGGGCCGCCATGGCGAGCCCCACCTCGGTCGTCTGCGGGAGAAAGACCGGAATGCGAATGCCGATCTTGAGCTGGATAAAGGGGAAATGCAGCTGACTTCCCGAGTAGGAGCAGCTCCGCACCGTCTCCTCGATCCCGGGGAGCCACGCCTTCGGCGTCTCGCCCGAATCGATCCACTCGAGCGAGACTCCCGGATTCTCGGGATCCCGGTCGACGGTGAGTTCGATCGCACCGTGATGGTCCTTGCCCCCGACCTGCGTTTCGACGGTAGCGCTCTCGGTCACCGAATCGGCAAAGGTTTGACGGTAGGAAACTCGGGGCTTACCGATGTTGGCGTCGAGTTTGAACTCGCGGATCAGCCGGTTACGAATCACTTCGAGGTGGAGCTCCCCCATTCCGGCGACGATGAACTGCCCGGTTTCCTCGTCGGTGTTCAATTGGAAGGTGGGGTCTTCGCGAGTCAAACGCGTCAGTTGTTCGTAGAGCCGGTCTCGATCGCCCGAGGATTTGGGTTCGATCGCCATACTGATCACAGTGTCGGGGAAAACCGGGCGCTCGAGTAGAATCTGCTGGTTAGGCGGGCAAAGCGTATCCCCCGTGCCCGAAAAGCGCAGACCCGTGACCGCGACAATCTCCCCCGCCTGGACCGTCTCTACCGACTCGCGTTGGTTCGAATGCATCTTGAAGAGATTACCGAGCCGCTCCTTTTTGCCTTCGCGCGGATTGATAACCTGCTCACCCTTTTTGACAGTCCCGCTGTAGACCCGCATGTAGCAGAGCTCGCCGTGTTGATCGACCTGAACCTTGAAGATCAGCCCAGAAAACGGCTCTTTGGAGTCGAGCTTGCGAACCAGCTCCTTCTCGCTCTTAGGATCGAGTCCTTTGACCTCGCCGATATCTTCGGGGCTCGGCAGGTAAGAGACGACGGCATCGAGCAGCGGCTGGACGCCGCGGTTGCGAAAGGCGGAGCCTCCGAGTACCGGAACCCAGCGCCGTTCGATGGTGCCGCGACGAATCACTGCCTTGAGTAACTCTTCGGGGACCTCCTCCCCTTCGAGGACGAGCGCCATCACCTCGTCATCTTCGTCGGCGACCTTCTCGAGAAGTTCCTGGCGGTAGAGCTCGGCGGTTTCGCGCAACTCTTCGGGGATCTCGAGAACTTGGACTTCCGCTCCGAGAGTCTCTTCGGTGAAGCCGTAGCGAACCATCCGGACCAGATCGATCGTGCCGACAAAATCGCCTTCGCTCCCCACCGGGACAATCATCGGCAGCGTCTTACAGTGGAGTTGAGACTCGATGTCTTCGATGACTCGAAAGTAATCCGAACCCACCCGATCGAGCTTATTGACGAACGCAATCCGCGGAACGCGGTAGCGGTCGGCCTGACGCCAGACCGTCTCAGATTGCGCCTCGACGCCAGCTACCCCGCAGAATACTCCGACGGCTCCGTCGAGGACGCGCAGCGACCTTTCAACCTCCGCGGTAAAGTCGACGTGACCCGGGGTATCGATGAGATTGATCTGAGCGTCGCCCCACGCGAAGGTGGTAGCCGCCGAGGTGATCGTGATACACCGCTCCTGCTCCTCGGGCTGCCAATCCATCCGCGTATTGCCCTCGTGAACTTCCCCCATCCGGTGTTCGCGGCCCGAGTAAAAGAGAAAGCGCTCCGAGACGGTAGTCTTTCCCGCGTCGATGTGAGCGATGATCCCGATGTTTCGTGTGCGACTCATCTCGTAGACCTGTGCGTTAGAGAGAAAGGGCTGGGTTGAGTTGGGAATGAAGCCCGTGATCTTAATCGATCGCGCCGGCCTCTTAAACGGAGGCTCCAAAACGGATCCTTGCCAGTGATCGGAACCTGCCAGTGATGGGAACCACGAGGTAACGAACGACCAGCGAGCGAACAACCCATGAAAAAAGGGGCGGCCGCACCGCCCCTTTCATCCTTCGGTACCGGCTATTAGCCGCCTACCAAGCCCGGCTATCTACCAAGCCCATCCGCCTACCAAGCATAATGCGCGAAGAGCTTGTTCGCCTCAGCCATCTTATGGGTGTTCTCTCGCCAAGTGATCGAGGCACCCTCTTTGTTGTACGCAGCCGCAAACTCGTCGGCCAAGCGCTGGGCGATCGGCTTCCCCTTCTTGCCCCGAACCACCTTCATAATCTGGCGGATTGCGAGGGTCTGTTGGCGCTTTTTGGTCACTTCCATCGGAACCTGGTAAGTCGCTCCGCCGACTCGCTTGGAGCGGACCTCGACGATGGGCTTGACGTTCTCAATCGCCTTGAGAAAGACTTCGACGGGCTCGTTATCGGGAACCTTCTTGCGCAGCAGATCGAGAGCGTCGTAGAAAACGCGTTGGGCCGTCGTTCGTTTGCCGTCGATCATCAGGATATTGATGAACTTGGTGACGACCATGTTGTTGTAACGAGGATCCGGTTTGAGGAAGCGCTCGGTTGAGCGAAACTTGAACTTAGATTCCTTTTTTTTCTTCTTCTTACGCATCGGCGGTTTTGATCCTCGTTACCTTAATCCTTGGCCTTCTTGCCGTACTTTGAACGGGCCTTCTTACGCTTGTCGACCCCCATCGTGTCGAGCGATCCGCGGACGATTTTATAGCGGACCCCGGGGAGGTCTCGAACTCGACCGCCCCGAACGAGCACGATCGAGTGCTCTTGAAGGTTGTGCCCTTCTCCCGGAATGTAGGCGGTGACCTCTTTACCGTTCGAGAGACGGACCCGCGCAATTTTTCGGAGCGCGGAGTTCGGCTTCTTGGGGGTCTGCGTTCTTACTTGCAGACAAACTCCACGCTTTTGCGGGCAGGACTCAAGGACCGGAGCCTTGCTCCGAGTCGGCTTGCGCTTCCGGCCCTTGCGCACGAGCTGATTAATTGTGGGCATTAAGCATCTCCGTCAGTCTGTGGAGCCTCTTCGAGTTCCGAAGACTCAGGGCTCTCACCGACCTGGTCCATTTTCTTCTTCGCCTCTTCAGACTCTTCCTCGGAGACGTTCTCTTCTTCACTTGTCGATCGAGCCGACTCGGGATTGGAACCCGATCCGAGTCCGAGGGCTGAAGCCAAATCGGCGAGACCACTCGCGCTCGACTTGGTCTCCTCAGCGTCTTCAGTCGGAGCCGAGCTCGTGGCCTTTTCGCCACCGATGAGACTCTTGAGCTGGCCGAGGGCCGCATCGTCCTTGGTTTTCGACTTCTCTTCGACCTCGGCAACGGGCGCCTTCTCGGGCTCGGTCGGCTCTCCGATCTTCCGAACTCCCATGTCGAAATAAGCTTTGAAGCCGGGCCCGGCCGGGATCATGTGACCCATGATCACGTTCTCCTTGAGGCCGACCAAGGTATCTTTCTTGCCAGCCAAAGCGGCCTCTGTCAACACCTTAGTTGTCTCTTGGAAACTCGCAGCCGAGATAAAGCTCTCGCTCTGAAGCGATGCTTTGGTGATTCCCTGGAGCAGCGGCTCCGCGGTCGCGGGCTTCTTACCTTGAGCGACGATCTCTTCGTTGATGTGCTTAAAGCGGAAGCGATCGATGACCGTTTCGGGCAAGAGGTCGGTGTCACCAGGATCGGCAACCTTAACGTTGCGAAGCATTTGCGCAACAATTATCTCGATGTGCTTATCGTTGATGTGGACGCTCTGGGCGAGGTAGACCTTCTGGACTTCGCGCTGCAGATAGCTCTGCACCGCCTCGACCCCCTTGATTCGCAGGACGTCCTTTGGCACGAGGTCGCCGTCGACGAGCGGGTCACCCGCCTCCACCCGGTCACCCTTGTGGACGCGGAAGTGCTTTCCGTGCGGAATGACGTGCTCGATCGCCTCGCCGGTATCGCTCCGGACGAGAATCGTCGTCTTCCCGCGCTTTTTCTCGCCCATTTCGACCTGACCGTCGATCTCTGCGATCACGGCCGGATTCTTCGGCCGACGCACTTCGAAGATCTCGGTCACTCGCGGCAGACCACCCGTGATGTCCTGGGTACCACTGATCTCGCGGGGCGTTTTAGCGAGCAATGAGCCCGCGGTGATTTCCTGACCTGGCTCGACCTCCATGTGCGCCTTCTCCGGAATCGGATAGAGCGCGACGATGTCGCCCGAAGCGGGTTCTCGAATCACGATTTGCGGGTGGAGCTCTCCCTTGTGCTCCATGATGACTCGACGCTTCATCTTGGAGACGGGGTCTTGCTCGATCTTGAGGGTCGCCCCCTCGACGATGTCCTCGTACTCAACGCGGCCGGACTTCTCCGCGATGATCGGAATCATGTGCGGGTCCCACGTATAGAGCTGTTCGGACGCTTTGATCGAACCGCCCTCGTCCACGTGGATTGTCGCCCCGAGGGGAACCGCGAACCGCTCGCGCTCTCGACCTTGATCATCGGTGATGATCAGCTCTCCCGATCGGTTGAGGACCACGGTCTCGTTTTCGGTGTTGACCACCGTCTTGAGGTTGCGATAGCTCACGGTTCCGGTGGCCGCACTGAGGATCACATTATCCTGGACCCGCTTAGAGGCGATTCCTCCGATGTGGAAGGTCCGCATGGTGAGCTGGGTACCGGGTTCGCCGATCGACTGAGCCGCGATAATCCCCACCGCGAGACCCTGCTCGACGAGACGACCCGTCGAGAGGTCCATCCCGTAACAGAGCGCGCAAACTCCCAGGCTCGACTCGCACGTGAGTGGGCTCCGTATGCGGAGCTTCGTGTAGCCGAGGTCCTCGATGCGCTGGGCAATCTCAGGGTCGATCAGCTCGTTCTCACGCACGACGATCTCGTCGGAGACGACGTCACGGATCGTAGTGAGAGCGGTACGCCCAACGATACTCTTTGAGAGCTCGACCTCGATCTTATCGCCGCGGTAGATGACCTCTTTGGTAATCCCGTTGAGGGTGCCGCAGTCGTGAGTCGTAATGACGACATTCTGACCGACATCATCGAGCTTCCTGGTGAGGTAACCCGAGTCATCTGTCT
>CAYZYD010000011.1:0-17210 GCA_964482505.1 uncultured Planctomycetia bacterium
CGCCGCGCGGGCCCTCAGCGATTTTGTAGACGCCCTCTCAAATTTGTACGTTCGGCGTTCGCGGAATCGTTTCTGGCAGAGCGGCATGAACGCTGACAAACAGGCGGCGTATGAAACGCTTTACTACGCGCTGGTCGAGACGGCCCATCTCGCGGCCCCGTTTGTGCCCTTCTTCACCGAGTCGATCTATCTAAATTTGGTCAGCAGTAGAGAAAGCGAAGTCCCGGAATCGGTTCATCTCGGCGACTACCCAGTCGTCGATCGAGCTCTCGTGGATGAGGACCTCCTGGAGCGAGTCGCGGTCGTACGCGAGATCGTGAGTCTCGGACGAGCTGTACGCGCGCAGAACCAGCTTAAGGTGCGAACTCCGCTCAGTCGGGTCGAGGTGGTCACGGCGAATCGCGAACTTCCTCGAGTCCTCAAGTCACTCGACAGCCAGATTCGGGATGAGCTCAACGTCAAGGAGGTCGCGTTTATCGAGCACGCCGACGAGTACGTCGAATATGCGATCAAACCGAACTTCCGATCTATCGGACCGAAATTCGGCAAGCGGGCCCCTGCGATCAAGAAAGCGCTCGCCTCCCACCCGGACCCCTCTTCACTCCGGCAGGAGCTCGACCACTCAGGCTCGGTCGCAGTGCTGATTGGTGAGGAGACGGTGAATCTGACCGCGGACGACGTCAGCGTCGAGTTATCGGCGAAGCCGGGTTGGGCTGCGGCTCAAGGGCGACACGTCGTCGTGATTCTCAAGACCGAAGTGACCGAAGAGTTACTTCGGGAAGGACGGGCTCGCGACATCATTCATCACGTCCAGACCCTGCGCAAGGAGCGCGATTTCGAGTACACCGATCGCATCAAGCTCAACTTCGCGGCCGGGGAGTCTCTGCGCTCGAATATCGAGGAGTTCCTCGAGACGATCCAAGCAGAGACGCTGACCAGCCAGACCGAATTTGGGGAGGGCCTGGGGGAGCCAGTTACAGTTGAGGTGGATGGCGAAGCGCTCAAGATCTGGCTCGAAAAGAGTAGCGATTGAGATCGATCAGAGTTTGAGCTTGGAATACTCGAGTAGTCGAGCTCGAACGGCTTCGAGCCGAGCGAGCTGAGCCGCGTGTTTGTCGAGACATTCGCGCTCGCGCGTCAGCATCGTTTCTCGTGCCGCGCCCTCGAGCGCGAGGCTCTTCTCCACGGTAAGAGTCACTTGCTCGATTTTCTGCTTCAGTTCAAGCCGCCTCCCCTGAGTCGCACCCTCGAGCTGGCTCGCAAGATCCCGGAGCTTGGGAACCAGGATCACCTCTCGGTGGTCAACGCTCGCGAGGACGCTCTGGTGTCTGAGGACCATGAAGTGCAAAAAGAGAATGTGACGATCGATCGAGTCCACTTGGTCGGTGAGGACAAAGTTTGTCCCATGCTCGATTTCCGTCGCGTCGAACGAATCGGTCGCGTCGACAATGGTGAGCAGCTTGTGTGAGTTTTCGCGGTCGACTCGACGCTTGAGCGCATGCGCGCGGTCGCTCGAAAACTCAAAGGCGATGAAAGCGAGGAGGCCGGATATGATTCCGGCGGCGTAGTAGGCGAGATCTCGGCTCAAGCGACCATCCTTATCCCAAAGGCTCGGGGGGCTCCTCTTCTCTAAAAGTCTCGTCTACTTTTCTCCAAGCCACCAACGCAGGATTGGCAACTTCTGCTCGCGGCGTTGGTTAATCGGTTTGCCGACCTCGCTTTGATCCCTGCGTCAAACCCACCACGTAGAGATCGTAGGTGCCAAAAGTCTCTACCCGATACCCCTGGCGGTGAAGTCTACGCGCCAAGTACCGAATATCTTTGAACACGAGCGATCGGTTGTGCCTCGGATGCCGGCGGCGGGGTCGACGCAGGATCTCGCGAGATCCTCGGTGACAGTTCGGCAGTGAGAAGGCAAAGCGAGTCTGGGGAGTCGCAAGCTGGAAGACCTCACTGAGAAGCCTGTCGCGGTCGACGGTTCGGCACTGGAGCACATTGAGAATCACGACGAGTTCAAAGGTTGGATAGGGCAGCTCGATTGATGAGAAGTCGCGAAGATCGGCCGCGAAAAAGTGTCCTTGGGGGAATTTGAGTCGAGCTTGCGAGATTGCAGTTTGGGCACTGTCGACTCCAACGATCTTTAGTCCCTCGGGCAGTTCAACCGCTTCGAGCTCGAGCGCGTCGTTACAGCCGAGGCTCAAGAGCCGCTCGCCCGATCGAGGCTGAAGCCGGGAAAAGGCGTAGGCTATGTCGTCGAGACACTCGGGTTCCTCAGATCTCAAGAACTCTCGGTAGTTCGAATCGACCCCGTACTTCGCTTCGTTCTCTTCACTCGGCGCTAGCTCTCTCGACTGCAGAGGAACCGGTACCCAACGAAAGGCGTAGAGGCGCTCCTTGCGATCGACACAGTGGGGTGGCGCGATTTCGAAGCCCGTGATTCGAGCGAGTTCGAGGTAGTGTCTTAAGGGCCGGTAGAGTTCGCTGGGGAGCAGCGTCAGGCTCGAGTTGTCAAGCGCGGGTCCATTTGAGATGGGCTGTCCGGGCCAAACTCTCACCTCTTCGGGTTCAGGGAGCCGGGCAAGGCTCGCGAGAGTACCGGAGGGTTCGATCTCCGCTCGCAGGTCTAACAGGCGGCTTCTCAGGACTCGGAGGGGCAGCAGGTTGGTCAGATGTCCGAGCACCCAATCGGGGGCGTTTTCGGTCTCGTTCAAGTGTCCGGCGAGAGGGGCGTAGCCGGGTTGGTCGAGGCGACGGTAACGATCGATTCCCAGTGACTCCCAGAACGGTATCACGGCGCTTCCCGATTCTCGCTCCGAAAGCTTGGGGGTAGAGTTGCTTCGATCCAGAATTGGTTGGTCGCGGCCTCAGGCCGATCGCTCTCGGCGATAATGAATGAGAGCGAGGTTCCCGGGCTCCACGCTTCGACGAACTCGACGACCTCCTCGGCCGGCCGGACCTGACCCTGGCAACCGACAATAAAATAACCCGACGGACTCGGGGGTAGCACGGGGCCCGATTCGGTAGTTTCCGCCGGACGGGCTGGGATCACCCGAAGCCCGGTCAAGGTCGACTCATTTGGAACCCACCGAAAGCCGGCGGCGAGCAGTCGTTCTTGAATTCGAGCGATCCGAATTTCCTTCGATTCGAGAGATTTGGTTGCAGCGCGCGGGCTGGAATCGTCGGGGACAGTCGGCCCAGGAATGGGTTCGGTTACGCAGCCTATCGTTATGAAAAGCGCAGTCAGAGCGAAAAGGGGTGCTCGAGGACCTTTCAGATCCGTGATATTGAGGCCAGCTTGGCCGCGTGGGTCGAACTGGACCATTGCGGGTGGCTCCTTACGTTCTAAAATTGGCCCTGTAAATGCTTACAATAGGTGGGCGTGAATTGTGAGTTAGCCGCAAGAGCCGCGTCGCCCTCGAGTTCCGCAGAGCCCGAGTTGTGACGCAACATGGGATGGCTAGCAGAGCTGGTGCAGAGCGCAGCCTGCGGCGCGCGAGGTTTCACGCTGACGGGCCGCTTGATTGAGACGAGACCCGAAAGTCCGGGGATCGTGTCGTATCCGAACAGAGATCTCTCTTCAGAGCTGGTTTTTACCACACTTGCATCGGGTTGAGGGTGGTGACGTTCGGGTCTGGGTAGGTCAGCAGCAGGGAGAGAAGCGTGGAGTCGGGCAATATTCAAGCCTTGAGACTGAGTGCCCATCCTCGGCGGATCGGGGGGACACTGGTCGCGCTCGGGTGTGTCTCTTCCGACCAACTCGAAGAGGGATTATCCCACCGAGTCGAGGGACAAGAGCGGCTCGGCGAATGCCTCGTTCGGCTCGGGCATTGCGAACCGGGTGATATTCTGAACGCGCTCTCCGAGCAGTACGGCGTGGAAATTTGTGATCTAGACGAGGAGATGGTCGCGCGCGAAGTGATCGATCTCCTCCCGGCCGAGTTCGCCCAGAGCCGCAATGTCTTACCGCTTTCGGTCGACCAAGGATTGCTCCGCATCGCGACCACCGATCCGGGAAACGCCGTCCTCCAAGATGAGATCCGACTCGTCAGCGGGCTCGACGTCGAGGTTGTGCTGGCGCCCGCGAACAAGATCGGTGAGCGCATCCGGCAGTTCTATGAGTTGACCGTCGAACGCATGGTCGAAGATCTGCACGACGTCGATTCGGCGGTCGCCCCCGAGAACCTCCACGATATCGAGGTGATGGCGAGTGAACCGACGGTCGTCAACCTCGTCAACTTGATCATCTCGTCGGCGGTAAAAGAGCGAGCTTCCGACGTCCACCTGACCCCGTTTGAGGGGGCGATCGAACTGCGCTACCGCATCGACGGAGTCTTGATAGAAATGCCGCCACCGCCCAAGCACCTTCACGCGGCGATTATCTCGCGGATCAAAATCATGGCGGATATGAACATCGCGGAGCGCTACCTACCTCAAGACGGCCGGATCCAAATTCAACACTCGAGTAAGCGCGTCGATATTCGGGTCGGCTCGATGCCGACTGTCTACGGCGAGAGTATCGTGATGCGACTCCTGGAAAAGGGAGGGCAGATCAAAACGCTGCCTGAGCTCGGTCTCGACAACGAACGGCACGACCGGCTATTGCACTCGGTACTCAAACCTCACGGTATTTTTCTCGCCACCGGACCGACGGGTAGCGGTAAGACGACGTCGCTCTATTCGATCTTGAGCAGCATCTACTCGGTAGAGAAGAAGATCCTGACGATCGAGGATCCCGTCGAATACGAACTTCCCGGTGTCGCTCAGATCCCGGTGCGACCAGGTCGTGGTTTTACTTTTGCCACGGGGCTTCGAGCGATCCTGAGGCAGGATCCCGACGTGATTATGGTGGGGGAGATTCGAGACACCGAGACGGCCGAGATCGCGGTTCGGGCCGCGCTGACGGGTCACCTTGTCTTTAGCACCTTACACACCAACGACGCCGCCGGCGCAGTCACGAGATTGATTGATATGGGGGTCGAGCCCTTTTTGCTCGCTTCCTCGCTCGAAGGGGTGCTCGCCCAACGACTCGTGCGACGAATCTGCTCGATATGTCGCGAAGAGAGCGAGCTGCGTCCCGACCTCCGCTTAAAAGCCGAAGCTGCCGGTCTCGACCTGAGCTCATTCGAGCGATTTTATCACGGCGCGGGTTGTGACGACTGTCGACAGTCGGGATACCGCGGGAGGGTCGGACTCTACGAGCTGATGGTGATCGACAACAATCTTCGCAATCGGATTCAAGCGGGTGGCTCGAGCGCCGAGATCCGGGCCGAGGCGGGCATGCGCTCGATTCGCGACGACGGCCTACTCAAAGCGCGAGAGGGCGAAACGACCGTCGAAGAAGTTCTTCGAGTTTCGGTCGATTCGGAAGGGTAGGACCGTGGGCGCATTTCGATACCAAGCAGCGACAGCGAGCGGCGGTAACGTCACCGGGGTGATCGAGGCTCAGGATCGTCGGAGTGCGATCGAAGAACTCTCGCGACAAGGTCTCTACCCGTCCGACCTCAAAGCGGTCGCAGAAGTGGCCGTCGGGTCAACTCAATCCGCTGCTCGAGCTGGCGGCGAGGTAAAGAAGCCGCTGGGGTCACCACGGGAGACGACCGAAGCCAGCTCAGCCTCGGCGAGTTCACCCGGCTCGGTCGTCAAGGGGGTTTCACGCAAGGAGATCACCGCGGTGACGCGGCAGATCTCAACCTTGGTCGGCGCGACGATCGCAATCCCGACCGCGCTCAACGGCCTCGCACAGCAAGAAAAGAACGAGAAGCTCCGCCAAGTTCTGCTGGGTATCGCCGATTCGGTACGGGGGGGAGACGCCTTTTCCGAAGCACTCGCGAACTACCCCAATCTCTTCCCGCTCCTCTATCGCAGCATGGTGCAGGTCGGGGAAGAGTCGGGTCAACTCGAGCTCGTGCTCAACGACCTCGCCGATTTGATGGAGCGTCAGGATCAAGTTCGCGGCGAGATCACGAGTGCGATTGCCTATCCGGCTTTTGTCTTTGGGTTCGGGGTTGTGACGACCGTGATCTTACTGACTTTTGTGATGCCGCGACTTCTCGGAGTCCTCGACGGATTGACCGCGGCGCTACCCCTGCCGACCAAGATCCTCCTCGCTCTGAGCGCTGGTTTTAATGAGTACTGGTACGTCATCCTCATCGGGACGGCGGGACTCGGGATTCTCGGTTTTCGGTATCTTAAAACCGAAGCGGGCGCTTACCAATTCGACAAGTCAAGACTCGATTGGCCCGTGTTCGGTCCCCTCTTCCGCAGCGCGGCGTTGGCCCGGTTCGCCCGGACGCTATCGACGCTCCACCGCAGTGGGGTCAGCCTCGTCAAAGCGCTCGACATCGTGCGTAATACCGTGGGCAACCGGTATATTGCCGCTCGCATCTCAGAAGTTGCCGAAGGCACCAAAGGCGGCGATTCACTCTCCGCTCCGATCCAGCGGCTCGAACTCTTCCCACCGACGATGGTTCAGATGATTGCGGTCGGCGAAGAGACCGGCCGTCTCGACGAAATGCTGAGCAAAGTCGCGGAGATCCAAGATCGCATCACCCAACGGACGGCAAAGACATTGGTCTCGCTCCTCGGTCCCGTCTTAATCCTCGTGGTGGGCGCGGTGGTCGGATTTATCGTGATTTCCCTTCTGTTGCCCATCTTCCAAATCAGCCAAAGCATGCAGTGAAAGGACCCCTCCAGTGTCTGGTCTGAAACGTAAGAAACCGAAACCCTCAGAAGCGGGATTCACGCTCATCGAAATCATGGTGGTGGTCATCGTTCTCGCGATTATGGCCTCGATCGTGGTGCCTCAGTTTACCGGTATTACTAAGGACGCCAAAGTTTCGGCGGCCAAGCAGAACTTAAAAACCCTCAAGGGAGCGATCAACCGCTTTCAGATCACGATGGATCGCTACCCGACAATGGAAGAGGGTCTTTCGGTTCTCGTTACCCAACCCGCTGAAGGCGCGGAGGGTTGGAGTGGGCCGTATGTCGATGAACTTCCCGTTGACCCATGGAACAATAACTTCGTCTACCGAGTTCCGGGCGAGAATGGCAAACCCTTCGATCTCTACTCTCTCGGGGCCAATGGCCTCGAAGGTGGAGAAGGTATGGACGAGGACATCTCGGTTTGGCGCAAAGTCGAAGAGAAGTAAACGGATTCACGCTGCTTGAGTTGATGGTGGTGGTCGTCGTCATCGCCATCCTTGCGAGCGTGGTGATTCCGCAGTTTGGCGGACTCAGGAGTCGAGGTCGACTCCGGGCGGACGCTCGGCTCTTTATCAATCTGCTCAAACTCGCCCGCAGCGAGTCGATCCTCCAGTCATCGCCCTGTCGCTTCTGTTTTCACGACGAATCGAAGTCAGCCTGGGTTGAAGCCTATGTTGCCGGTGAGGACGGCGTCCTTGAGTTTCGTCCGCTCACCAGCGAGGCGGCTCTGGGGCTTGGCATGGGCGAGTTCCGAAGTCGGCCCGAAGAGGGTGAGAAGGCCCCGGTGCCCGAAGCGATTCCGCTACGGGGCGAGTTGAAGGTAGAACTCAAGCCAAATTTCTTCGACGACAGTCCCGAAGCGGGTGCCTACTACTCCGCTCTCGCCGAGCGTCGGGCGGGCTTTACGAGTTCAGGGCAGGTGGTCGCGGTTACCTTCTATCCCAACGGCACGAGCGAGGGCAAAGAGCTGATCCTCAGCGATCGGTCGGCGGCGATGTATAAAATCACGGTCGAAGCGCCGACCGGACAGCTTCGGTTAGAGCAGGGAGTGAAGGAGTCTTGAAGCGAGAGTCGGGGTTTTCACTGATCGAAGTCATTATCGCCGTCGTCCTCCTCGGGATTTCTATCGCGGGGCTGACCGAGGCGATGGCTGCCTCATACAAGAGCTACGGCTTTGACGAAGATGCGACTCATGCACTCTACCTCGCGCGTTCGGTAATCGAGGAGCGTCGCGTGGTACTCGGTCTCGTCGAGGGGACGACCGAGATCGAAAACGGGGATTACCCACGATTACTCGCCAAGGAGACGATCGGCACCACGCCCTACGAAGGGCTCTACACCGTCAAGGTCGAAGTCTTCAGCGCGGCGAGCCAAAAGCGATTGATCGCTCTCGAGACGTTGCTGTTCGAGCTTCCGACGCGCAGTGAAATCGACCCGAACCAAGACGCTTCCTACGATCCGAGCGGAGCGGGGCGATGAGAGGATTTACGTTGATCGAACTGATGATCGCGACGGCCCTCTCGACCTTGATTCTGGGTGCCGCTTACGCTGCATTTCAGGCGGTCATGTCTCTCCAGTCGGGCGTCGAATCGCGCAGTGACTTGCTTCAGCGGGGACGGGTCGTCTGCGACCTGATCGCGCGCGATTTACGTCACACCGCCCCGGCCCCTGAAGACGCTCCATTTGTCGGTCGGGTTTTCGAAACCGAGGGCTACTCTGCGACCCAAGTGCATTTTACGAGTCATCACTGGACGCCGGTGCTCCCCGGAGAACGCGACCTTTGCGAAGTCAGTTACTTCGTGCGTAAAGATCCCGTCACTCAAGAGATCGCACTCTTTCGTCGGCGCGACCCGAGCCCGGACGAAGACCCACAGTCGGGTGGACTCATCGAGCGCTTGACGACTCAAGTGGTCGCCTTTCAACTCGACTACTTCGATGGATCGACATGGTCTTCAGAGTGGGGCGAGGAAGAGCTGGAAGACGCGCTCCTTACCAGTGAGACCGAAGAGACCGAAGAGCAATCGACACCGGCTCTGAGCTTTGGCAACGCCGGCATCCCGGAAGCCGTGATGATTCGGCTCGCCCTCGGAGAGCGACCCGAGCCAGATGGTCGCGAGACCCGACCGAACAAACTCCGCGCCGAGCCGGTGATCGTCTCTTGTGTCGTTCGGCTCCCCTTGGCCGGGCGCGAGCTTCCGAGTGCGGGAGGGATTGGCGATGAAGGCCTTGGCGAAGCGTCCGAGCCCGAAAACGGCGAATCGACGGATCCGGCGGATAATGGTGGAGGGGGAAACTGATGCCTCAAGCTGGCTCCGCCCTCGTGGCTGTACTCTGGATAGTCGTAATCTTAACCACGGTCATGGTGACGGTGCTCGATACGCTTTCGGTCGATACCCGAATTCTCAAGAACAGCCTCGACGAGTGGCAGACTTATTACGCGGCCCTGGGAGGGGCTGAGTATGCCAAGGCGATGGTCTATAAGGTCGAGAGCGAGATGCGGCAGAATGGAGTCCCGTTCGATCCGAGCATTCTCAATCGACCGCTCGAGGAGGAGCCGATCGAAATCGGTCGGGCGACGTTTCGCTGGCTTCGGATGCCCGAAGGGCAAGAACTCGCCGACGAGTCCGGATATGTCGAGGGGCTGATCGACGAAGAGCGTTACCTTTCTCTTAACGCGGCCTCGGCGCAGGAACTGGCCAAGCTTCCCGATATCGATACGAGTGTCGTTGCGGCGCTCATCGACTGGCGCGACCCCAACCAGAGTCCCGAGAACGGAGGGGCCGAAGCCGAGTATTACCAGGGCCTCGAGCCCTCGATCCGGATTCGCAACGCCCCGTTTGAAACGATGCGAGAAGTGCTTGCGGTGAAGGGAGTCACCGAAGCTGGCGCTTTCGGTGAAGATGCCAATGCAAATGGTCTTCAGGACCCGAGCGAACGGGATGGCGAGGCGACTTATCCCTTCGACAATGGAGACGCGCTGTTTGAGCGCGGCTGGACGCGCTGGCTCACCTTGGAATCCGCAGTACCAAACCTGGACCCGACGGGTCTAGAACGCATACTTCTGAGCACTGCCACCGTCGACGAGCTCGCCGAGATCGAGGGGCTCGGCTCGGAGCTCGCCGAAGCGATCGTGCTCTGGCGCGACGAGCGCAGCCTGGAGAGCTTGGCTGATCTCCTCAACGTGAAGCGGCTCGAGGAGCGTCCCAATCCGAACAACCGGGAAGAGGTGAACTACCAGGAGCAGGGCGATCCGCTCATCGATCAGTCACTCTTCGTCCAGATCGCGGATCGGTTGACCACCATCGAGGCGCCGATTCGCACGGGAGTGGTTAACCTCAACACTGCGAGCATGGAAGTCCTCAGCTGTCTCCCCGGCCTCGATGAAGACAAGGCGCAGGCGATTGTCGACTACCGGGAGCGCGAGGGCTACTTCGTCTCAACGGCCGAACTTCTCAACGTCCCGGGGTTGACGGTCGAGCTTTACAAGGGGCTCGAAAAACGGACGTCGGTACGCTCCGCCACTTTCCGAGTGCTCTGCGAGGGGGCGATCCCGGAGACAAACATTCGACGCCGCATCCAGATGGTGTTTCGACTCGGCGAATTCGAGGTTGAAACGCTCTCTTATCGAGAGGACCTCTAGTGAAATCGCTCAGGTCGGAAAAGCAGACCTTCACGGCGATCGTGACTCACGAGACTCTTCGTCTTCTCTCCGGAGATCGGGAGGAGACGTTGAGGCTTGAGCGCGACGCCCGTGGCGATATCCCTAAAGAGGAGCGTCAGCGGTTGGCCGCGGACATAGAGAGCTTTCGGCGTCGAGCGCGGCTCAAGACCAAGGCCGTCCAATGCGTCATTCCCTCCCGTGGTGTGACTCTCAAGATCATCGACCTTCCCAAGGTCGATCCCAAGCAGGCCGAGCAGATACTCTCCCTCGCGGTGGAGCGCGAACTCCCCATCGATCCCGAAGAGATCCTCTGGACCTACCGTCTCGGGGATCTGAGTGCGGACAAACGGGAAGCGGCGATCATCACTTTGCGCAAAAAGATCGTCGCCTGCTACGACGACCTGTTCGGCGAAGTGGGGCTCAAACCTCAATACGCGATCGGGAGCTTGTCGCTGCCGAGCGACCCCGAGGAGCAACTGACGCGCGAAGAGCAACTGAAGCGCGAAGAGCAACTCGAGGGCCTGAACGGCCATGGGCGAGCGACGCCTCGCTGGTCGGCAGTAGTGTCGATCGGCAAGAGCGCGAGTGAAGTCGCCGCGTTTCGTGGGTCGCTGCCAATCCTCGTTCAGAGTCTCGCCTGGGGCGCGGGTCCCCACTCTCAGGAGAATGGATCGGCGGCCCGAAATGGCGCGGCCTGCGCCCGCCTCGATCGGTTGTTGCGGTCGGCGTGGAGCCAACTCGGCCGGGTCGATTCAACCCCACCCACACCTGCGCCGCTCCATCCTGACGGGGAGCTTTCGCTCGATGAGCCGTTCGCGCGTCAGGAGATCGCGGCTGGAGGTGGGGTGGTTCCGCAGACGATCTATACCCGCTTTCCCCCCGATCTCGACGAGAGTATCCGTGCCACGGTGGTCCGAGCGCTCGGCACTTCGACCGATTCTCTTCAGTGTGTTCGGACCGAGATTCCCGAGGTTCCCGAAGATCTCATCCTAAGACCACTCCGCGAGCCGCAGGTGGAAACAGCGCGACCGGTGCGAACCCAGCTCGAAAAGTACGCGCTTGGCGTGTCGGTGTTGCTGGTCATCGTCGCCGCTTTTATCGCACGTTACTGGGGGCCGCTCTTTGAGCTCGGCGGACTCGAAACCCGAGTGGCGGGGGCTCGGGAGCGCATCGAGGGTTGGGGCCTCGGTCGCGATCTTGGGTACTACCGAGCTTTGCGATCCGAGAACCGGCCGGTCCTCGAAGCGTACTGGTTTGTCAGCGAAGTAGCGCCGGAGGGATTCGAACTCTACGCACTCAGCCTGCCGAGTTCGTCACGACTGATCCTCGAAGGCCGAGCCGCCCAGCGCAGTGACATGTACGAGTTCTCCAAGCAGTTCCAGTTCTCTCAGCAGTTTATGAGCCCGCGGCTCTCCGAGGTAAAGCCGCACGAAAAGGGCGGAATAGGATTTCGGCTCGAAGCGGAGTACCGGCGTTTTCCTGCGCTTGGGACCACCATTGGTCAAGATTCTAAAGCTCAAGCCGGGGCCGAGAACACGGCGCCCGCTGAGTCGCAAGACGACACGGAGTCTGGTAAGGGTCCTGGATCACAAGAGACCACGGAGTTGCCAGGTGGACCTGGGCCACCCGGGGATTCGAGCGTGATCGAGGAGTCGGACCAAGGTCAGCCGAGCGCTGAGGATTTGGGCAGAGCAGCACCCGTTTCGCTCGAAACCACGTCCGACAATAAAGAAGCGATCGACTCGTCAGCAGCTCGCGCCCAAGAGACGGTCCTCGGTCCGGCGGAATCGGGAGGCGAGGCCTCGGCGACTCCCGCGCCGCCTCCGACCTCGCAGCCGGGTGAAGGGGGTCAACCATGAATCTCAACCTCTCTGATCATGAGAAACGGACGATCAAGCGCGCCGGCTTGGCGCTCGGGATATTCCTTTTGATCTACGGATCGATGACGACTTTCCGATTCATCCAAGAGCGAGGGTCGCGATACCGTGAACTCAGCGAAGAGCTCGCGAGCCTCGACACGGACACGCTTTGGATCAAGGTCAAGAAACTCAAAGAGGATCGAGAGGCCTGGCCGATCGATTCGGCCAAGCTCGAAGACCCGCAGTTGCGGCTGACGCTGCGTGAAACGATCGAAAAGACCGCGGAGAAGCACGAACTCTCCGTGGCAACGCAAGAGCGTCGCGGTCAGAAGCGACCCTCCTTCAATGTGGTCGGGACGGCCAAGCTCGAGAATCTGCTGAACTTTGTTCACGCTCTCCGGGGGCTCGGCTATCCGCTCGTCATTCAGAAGTACAGTGCCACCGCCGAAGAGTGGGACCCGCGTCGGGTCAAGCTCTCCCTGACAATTGAATACGTGGCGCCGCCGGCGAAGAAAGAGAGCAGTTGAAGTGATCCGCTCCCTGAGGCTACTACTTCTCGTCGTCCTGATTTGGGCAACCTATGAGGTGAGCCACGCGCGGGGCGATCTCGGTGAAGCTCGCGACGTCTCGGGTACGATCGAGGAGATCGATCTGACTCTGCTCACTCTCAAACGCCCGACTCGGACTGGCAGTGGTTCTCCCGGTAGTGCTTCAACCACCGCCAACTCAACAGCTTCGCCAAAAGCAACGTCACCTGGCGCAACAGATTCGACTGACTCATCAGATTCACCTGACTCGACCGATTCGCCCAACTCAACCGGGAGCGCCGAGAGCGAAAACGCCTCTGGTGATGAGTCCGCCGCGGTTGAGTTGTCTCAAGAGGAGGTCTGGCTCGAAGAGTTGCTCAAGCGACCGCTCTTTGGGCTTCCCCCCAAGCCGCCGGAGCCGGCCTCAGAAACCGACTCTCCGGCGTTAAAGCCGCTCAAGCTTCAGGGCATCGGTGGAGATTACGCGTTTATCGAACTCCCGGATCACGGGGTCCAAATATTCAAAGCCGGTCAGGAAAAGCACGACGTGAAATTACTCAGAATCGGAGTCAACCGCGTACTCGTGCAGCGAGGCGAGAAATCCGAAGAACTCATGATCCACTCTGGGTTAGGCGGGGATTCGCTTTTAGAGAAGGAGGCCGACGGTGCCACGGAAAAGTAGTCTCTCCCGCTTCAGACTGAGCTGGGTCGCAGCTCTCTGCATCTGGGTCGGATTGACCCTAGATCTTTCGGCCCAACCCGCGCCACCGATCGAGGCTGCGAATGAAGAGTCGACGGATGAACCGAAAAACCCTGACGAAGTCCATCTGAGCTTCGAAGGGGCTTCGATCGATGTGATCGTCAAGTGGCTGGCCGAGATGACGGGCAAGAGCATCGTCAAGCACAAAGAGGTCGACGTTAAGCTCAATGTTCTCAGCTCCAACGGAATCCCCAAAGCCGAAGCGATCCAACTCGTCTACGGAGCCCTAGCGCTTGAGGGTTTCGTGGCGATTGAGAACCGCAATGTGATTGTGATCGTCCCTGAGAAACTCGCGAGTAAGGCGGGGACAGAGATTCTTACGGCGAGCGACGGAGCTCCGATCGGTCGCCAGATCGTGATGCAGGTCTTCGAGCTTCGAAATGCTCAAGCCGAGAAGGTGAAGAAGGCTCTCACCGCGCTCGTTTCCAAGGAGGGCAAGCTCGAGGTCGACGAACGCGCGAACAAGGTGATCATTCAGGATTACGGTGACAATGTGCGACTCGTCTCCGAACTTGTCCGCGAACTCGATATCCCGACCCAGAGCGACACGATCACCGAGGTATTTCCACTCCAGTTTATGGAGGCGGAGTCGGTCGCTCAGATCCTCAGTCAGGTCTTTGGCCAAAAGGGGGCAGCCCCCAAGAATGCACGCAATCGCAAACGGAAGGGTAAAGCTGCGACTCCGGCGACCGACAATATCACGATCCTTCCCGACAATACCTCGAACCGGGTCGTCGTCTCGGCTCCCGCGGTCAAGATGGGTGAAATTCGTCAATTGATCGAAACCCTCGATGCACGCAAACCGCGCGACGTCGGCGTTCGCGTGGTTCCGCTCACCCACGTCAACGCCCAAGAGCTCGTGCGTGAAGTGAGGCGGCTCTACTCGCGGATGCAGGGGAAGTCGCTCAAAGAGCGCATCGAGATCGCTGCGAATACCCGGTCGAATACTCTTATCGTGTTGAGCTCTGAGCAGAATTACCGCGAGATCGTGAGCCTCGTCGAAAATCTTGATACGGAGGATGCCGAGCAGCGGGCCACTCGGACATTCTCGCTCAAACACGCCGATGCCGAGGATCTCGCCCTGCAACTCGAAGAGCTCTACGACGACGGTTTGCCCAGCTGGCGGCGCCGCGAGGCGGTCAAGATTCTATTCGTTCCGAATCGGCGTCGCAACGAGATTATCGCGATCGGTTCGCCCGCCACCCTCGATCGAGTGAGCGAGATGATTGAAATTCTCGACGAGCCAGTGAGCGATGAGGATCTCGCCCCGCGAATCTTCCCGATCAAGTACTCAGACGCAGCCGGAATCAAAAAGGTGCTCGATGAGCTCTTTATCAAGAAGTCAAACGATCGTCCCTGGTGGGCGCAAAGCGATAGCTCGGACGAAGTCGGCCGTCTTTTCGGTAAGGTAAGATTTGCGACCGACCCCTTTTCGAACTCGATCATCGTGACCACAAACTCAGCTGAGAACTTCGAGGTGATCGAGCGTATCCTCGCGCAGCTCGACCGGCGCTCTCCCGACCGTGAAGAAACCCTCTACGTCCAGCTAAACCATGCCAAAGCGGTGACGGTTTCTAACAACCTCAACATCCTCTTCGCCGGCCCCGGGGCTCGCGCCTGGTCTCCCCGAGCGCGCCGCCCCAATCAGCCGCGCAATACGAACAACAACAACAACAATCGGAGCCCCAATGCCGAGGGTTTCGAGATCGACGAAGATGACACTGAAGAAGCCTTCTTCCCTTGGCTCGGCGGCCAAGGTCGCGGAAACAACCGTAATCGCGAAGGAAGCAATCGCTCCGTGAGCGATTTGGTCGGGCAGGTGCGTGTCGTGCCCGATAGCCGCACCAACTCGCTCCTCATCACGACGGCCCCTCACTACTTCCCGCAGGTGCGAAGTCTGGTACAGCGACTCGACGTCGCGACTCCGCAGGTGCTGATCGAAGCTCGAATTCTCGAGGTCAAGGCTGACAACGAGGATCGCACCGGAGTGCGCTGGTCACCTAATGGAGACCAGGTCTTTGAGAGCGACGACTTCGATGATTCGCTCATCGCCACGGGGACTGGAAGTTACTCAGAGACGTTTCTCGGGAGCATGATGCAGGACGCGCTGCGAACGGGCGTCGTCTCAGGCAATCTCAACCTCGACGTTCTCGTACAGTTTCTCTCGCGAACAAATAATACCCGGCTTCGAGCTTCCCCTCGGCTCAACGTGGCCGATAACGAGCGGGCAAAGCTCTTTGTCGGAGCCCGGATCCCCTTCATCTCGCAGACTCTCAACACGGTCGAAGGGGGGCAGAACAACTCGTTTGAATATCGAGATGTCGGAATCACCCTCGAAGTGACCCCGAACATCAACGCCAATGGCGATGTCGATCTCAAAGTGCGAGTCGAGTCGTCTCAGATTCGACCCGGCGAGACGCTCTTTGGTGGCGCGATCCTCGATACGCGAAACTATCGAACCGAGCTTGCGGTACGCAATAATCAGATCGTGGTTCTCGGGGGGATCATTCAGACCGAAGAGTCGGAAGTGATCCGCAAGGTCCCTCTGCTCGGAGACATCCCGCTTTTGGGTTGGCTCTTCAAGAAGAGAGATAAGCTTCAGCGCGATGTCGAATTGCTCGTCTTTTTGAAGACCACCGTCACCCGTTCGCTTGAAGATGTGGAGCAAATGATGGAGAGCGAGCGACGACAGTCGCCGCGTATCCAAAACTGGATCGACGATCTCGAGCGCGCGGCGCGTGAAGATCGAGGTGAGTTGCGCGAACAGCGGCGTCGACGAGGGCCTCCCGAGGACCGGTAAGCGCCTGCCGAGGACCAGAACGCCACGAGTGAGACGATAGTCAGCCCAGGCGCAAGTCGCAATCGGGGCAACGAGACGCCTCGGCGGTGGGGAGGGCGGTGCCGCAGGCGGGGCAGTGCAGCGCTTCAGACTCAGTTTGGGGATGGCAGAGCTCGTCGGCCCCCCCTCCCTTTTGGGCGAGACGTTCCCAGCGCTGATTCAAATAACGCTGGGCTCGGTCGAGATCGGGGCTCGCAACTGCGAGCGCGAGCGAGGTTCCTCAGCCCGACGGTTTGACGGGGAAGAAATGGCCCTTGATCCCCACCGTTTCGAGTCCGGCCGCGATCTCTTTGAGGTCGACGAGGGTGCCGACAGTCAAGACTGCAAACTCTCGGGCTTCCGAAGTCACGAGGCTCCTCTCCTTGGGGATTTGTTGCGCCACGCCGATAGGCGCTTCTCATCGATTGCGCTTCTGATCGATTTTGTATGGCTGCTGATATTGAAGCGCTTGAATGCGAATTCAACGAGTCACGTTGCACGAGACTTCGAGCGCTTGAAACCACTGGCACTTTCGAAGACTGGCACTATCGAACAATGGCACTATCGAAGATTGGCACTTCAAAACTCTGGCATCAACGTAGAGGTACTTTAGAGCAGCGGCAGTTCGAAGCACTCGGCCGGCCCTAATCTCTCTGACCTCTTAAGAGCCGTCCATCCTTCCCCAGCGTTCGGTCGAAAAGGGATGATTCGAATGTCCGGCGGACAAGCGAAGCCAGATCGTTATCCCAGCCTTTGGAGGGAGTTTACTGACCTGCACACGAGTGACAAGTTGACGGAGTCCAGGGCGCGCGGTTTCCTTGTAAGAGGGGGAAGGGGAACCTTTTGCTGCTCGAAATGGGCTTTGAAATGCGCGCTCGAATGC
>CAYZYD010000012.1:0-16567 GCA_964482505.1 uncultured Planctomycetia bacterium
CATTGCCCCCGGCGAATCGAAGGCGTATTGGTCATAGAGGTTTGGCCGGGGGGGCTGGGCGAGGGAAGCTCGGCCTCCCGCATCGAAAGCAGTTATTCGTGCGGGCCCCTCCCGAACTCGGTCGGACAGAATCTCGCATTACTGGCATGAGGTCCGCTTACCGTGATCGCAGGTTGGTCACGCTTGGTGGCCGAGTCGATTTTTGCGGGCGCGCTGCACCTACCTCGGAGAAGGATCTCGAATGCAAGTCAAGGTAAGGCTCGGCCTCGTGCTGCTGCTCCTCAGTGCGGGTTGCATGAATACAAGGACTCGGAGCCAGAATGGGGAGCTGTTCACGCGCGGTACCCTGACCGACGCCGAAGGCCAAGTCTGGAACATCCGCTTTATCCCAGGAGTGTTTCGAGTGACAGAGGACGCCGCAGACCACTGGCGCGAGGCGGGCTCAAACCTCGCAGATTTCGGGCGGGCTGACTTTATGGGAGATCACGTCGCCGACCCCTTCCGGGACGGGCTTATGTTCTCGCGCCAAGTGGTGACCGAGCACTGGATATCGGGTATCGGCCGAGACTTTCGGGAGGCGCGAAAGCGGGTTAGCGAGACTCAGTGGAGTCGCTCTCTGCACGCCCTGTATCAGTTTGGAGTTAAAGTGCCGCTGCTCGCGGTCGCGCGCACGGTCTGGGTTCCGATCGGCGTCACGGGCGGGGCGGTTTACTCGGTCACCTACCCCACCGCGGCGGTCGCGAGTCGTCCGGTTTCCGCGGCGGTCCATTCGGCTGGACTCGGAATCACGCTTCCCGCGCTGAGGTATCTCTGGACCGGGACCGGTTGGCTGGTCAGTTATCCGTCGGGGTTACCGACCGAGGCGGATGGGTACTGGGTTACCCAAGTGCCACCACCGCTCCGCCTCGAAGAGCTCGAGTTGTTGGCCCGAGCTTGTTCGGATCGTTTCGACTACTACCGAGCCATCGCACCGCGACAAGCCGAGATCGAGCGTTTGAGCCTCGCCTTGCAGGAAGCCTCGGAGGAGCTCGCAGTCAAGCAGGAAGAGCTGGCGCAGCGCGAGCCGGAGAAGCAGCTCCAGTTCCGCAAATCGGCTCAAACACCGGTTGAGCTCACGCCCGAGGTGGAAGCTCACCTGGTGAGTCGCGACACTCTGCGGAGGTGGGTCGCGTCGTGGCTACGCGATCAGTCCGCGAGCCCGAATCCCGAGAGAGTCAACCGCATCACCGAATTACTCTGGGATACCCTGCGCGGCGCCGACCGCTCAGAGCTTTAAATCGACCTTAACCCTCAAACAGAATAAGGAGAGTTGGGACATGATACAGATCATAGCAACGGGAATGGTGGGGATGTTCTTGCTCGGGTGCCCTTCGCTGGTTAGCGCCCAGCAGCCTCAGGCAACGCCCCTGACCGCCGACAACGTGAGCGAGTATTTCTACCGCGGCGACCACGCGGGCGCGCAGCGAGCGATCGAGAGTCGACTACCCGAGGCGAAGTCGGAACCGGATCGTGACGCACTCTTGATGGCCCTCGCCAGTTCGCAGTTCCTGCAGGCGATCGAAGAGCTCGCCCAGTCTTATTATCATCACGGTTTTCTCGTCCGACGTGACTTTCGCATGATACCGCTGTTGCGACTTCCCGTGACGGAGAACCCTGACCCCGCTCCGGTCTCTCACGGCGAATTTCGAGCGATTATCGAGAAGTTTGCCACGCGGCTCGACTCAGTCCGCAAGACCTTGGGACGGATCGAGTCCGACGATTGGAAGTTCACGATCGATATCGCCCGGATCCAGCTCCGTCTCGGCGACGTGAATGCGACGCCTCAGCCATTCGCTTCCATCCTCAACGCCGTCACGCGTCGGCCTTGGCCGCGGTCGAGGCCCGAAGCTCAAGGTGACTCGGCTACGCTGCGAGTCAGCTTTGATCGTGGGGATGCGCTCTGGCTCGAGGGGTACATGAACTTGTTGATGGGCTTCGTCGAGATCGCCCTCGCGCACGATACCGAGAAACTCTTCAACGCGACCGCACATATCTTCTTTAAGAAACCCACAGGCCCCTACCCCTTTCTCAACGAGCCTGGGCGGAGCGTGGCGCGATTTGGAAGCGATGTCGACATCGCCGATGTCGTCGCCATGATTCACCTACTCAATTTCGATCGGCTCGAGAGTGGGCAAAAGCGGATGGAGCGGGCGCGCAACCACTTCATCGAAGTCTCGCGACTCAGCCGCCAGAGTTGGAAGTCGATCCAAGCCGAGAGTGACGACGACCACGAGTGGCTTCCCAATCCCGACCAGGCGGGAATTATGGGGATCCCCATATCGCAGCCGATGATCACGCGCTGGACGCGCTCGATGGGCGAGATCGAATCGATCCTCAAAGGCGATAAGCTCGTCCCCTTCTGGCGCGGAGATCCCAAGCGCGGCGTCAATCTCAAACGCGCTTTCCTCGAGGGAAAGGAGTTCGATCTTGTGCTCTGGATTCAGGGGGTGGGTGCGGCGCCTTTCCTCGAAGAAGGGACGATGACCGATAGCACGAGCTGGGAACAACTCCTCGACGTTTTCGGGGGCAATTTCCTCGGCTTCGCGGTCTGGTTCAATTGAATCACCAGCCAGAATAGTGACGCCAGTCGGTTCATTCGTGGCCTTGGCTGGATTCGCAGCAGCGGCCCGGCGCTGTTTCTCTAAAGCTCAACCATCTCGACGGGGACGGTCGAGGCCCCAAATTCTTCGAGCAGGGCGCGGTACCACTGCGCGGCCTTTTCGGCCAACCCCGGGATCTTTGCCGTCCCCCAGAGGATCGACAGAGTGGTCGTGGTCTCAGAGCTCGTTTTGGTTCGCTGACTGTCGCGGACGGCGTTTGCACAGGGACCCTCAGCATCAAAGAGTGAGAGCAGTCCTTTGAGCGAGATCGACTGCCCGGACGTATTGAAGATATAGGCCGCGTCGTCAGGTGGCACTTTAACGCGGTAGGGGGGAGTCGCGCGGGCGGTATCGACCACGCTGATCGGGATCCCGCTGTGGAGGGATACGACGTTCAATATGTCGACGGCGAGGTTGATCGAGCCGAGCTCACCGCGCCCCGCGGCCTGCACCAGGTATTCCGAAGCCGGCTTCCCTCTTCCGGTCGGTTTGTGACCGCCGTGCCGGAGTAAGTTGCGCACTTCTTGCCGGACTTCCTCGGTTCGGGTGATGGGCGGATTGAGGATTCCGGGACCGTGTGAGCCGTCGAGATCGAAGAGCGCGAGGACCTTACCCGGGGTTACCAACTCCCCGAGCGGTTGGACGAAGTCGGTGCGGAAGGTTTGGAGATCGAGGTCGGGATAATCGCGAACTTCGACTCGCATCGTTAACCGACCAGCGTTCCCGGAGCGACCTCGCCTTGGGGAGCGAGAATCTTGGGCCCCTCGGGTCCCTTGGTGGCGAGCAGCATGCCGTTTGACTCGACCCCGCGGATCTTGGCCGGCTTGAGGTTCGCTACCACGACGATCGATCGGCCGACGAGTTCGTCGGGCTGGTAGTACTCAGCGATTCCGGCCACGATCTGACGTTTCTCATCCCCGACGTCGATCTGCAACTTGAGAAGCTTATCCGATTTCGGCACCGGTTCCGCTTCGAGGATCCGCGCCACTTTGAGTTGGGTCTGGAAGAACTCTTTGATATCGACGAGCCCGTCTTGCTTCTCCGGGCTCGGATCGGTTTTGGCTTTCGACTTCTTCGGCGCGGGCTCCGCCGGCTTCTTGCGCTTCTTAGTATCGATCCGCGGAAAGAGCGCTTCGAGGTCGTTCACGGCTCGTCCCGGTTCGAGTTGTCCCCACTCGCGCAATCGTTCGATCTTCGGTTCGACCTCTGACTCTTCGATCCCGAGGGCTCTGCGAAGCTCCGCCATCTTCTGCGGGATAACGGGGTAGAGAAGCCCCGAGACGATGCGCAGACACTCGGCGGTTGAGTAGATCACCGTGGCGAGTCGATCGACGTCGCCCGCCTTGACGAGATTCCACGGCTCGGCCTGATTCCAGTACCGATTCGCTTCTCGAATCGCTTCGGCGCCGGCGGCGATTCCGCGGTCGAGGCTCATCTTGGCGAGGTGATCCTCCATCTCGCGCACGGCTTCGAGACAGGCGCGTTCGAGCGGGGCCTCCGCCTCCGTCCGCGTGGTCGGTTTTGGGATTTTACCGTCGAACGAACGCATGACGGTTTTGAGAACCCGGCTCGTCAAGTTACCGAGGTCGTTGGCGAGGTCGCTGTTGTAACGGCGCGTGAAGATCTCTTCGGTGAAGGTGGCATCCTGTCCGAGCGTCATTTCCGCCATCAGGAAATAACGCAGGCTATCGGCTCCGTACTCGTCGGCCATGCTCAGAGGGCTGACGACATTGCCGACCGACTTGGACATCTTCTCTTCGCCGAGGAGCCACCAGCCGTGGGCAAAGAAAGCGCGCGGCATCTCGACCCCGATTGCTCGGAGCATAATGGGCCAGTAGACGGTGTGGGTCGTCAGGATGTCCTTACCGATCAAGTGATAACTCGCGGGCCACCACTTCTCGAATTGGGCCGGGTCGCTGCGGTAACCGATCCCGCTGAGGTAGTTGAGAAGGGCGTCAAACCAGACGTAGCAGACGAAGTCCGAATCAAATGGCAACTCAACGCCCCAGGGCAGTCGGCTTTTGGGGCGCGAGATACAGAGATCACCGAGTGGCTGCTTGAGGTAGCCGAGGGTTTCGTTCCGCCGAGTTACGGGTTGGATAAAGTCAGGGTTCGCCTCGATGTGTCCGATGAGCCAATCCTGATACTGACTCATGCGGAAGAAGTAATTGCGCTCTTTGATCTTCTCGACCGATTTGCCTTCCGGGCTTCGACCGTCGACCAGCTCCTTCTCGGTGTAGAAGCGCTCTTCGGAGACCGAGTACCAACCCTCGTAATCGTCGGCGTAGATATCGCCCTTCTCGTAGAGCTCACCGAGGACCTCCTGCACGACGGCCTTATGGTTCGTAGCGGTCGTCCGGATGAAGAAGTCATTGGATATCTCGAGTTTCTTCCACGCCTCTTGAAAGCGAACCACGGTGCGGTCGGTCTGTTCCTGGGCCGTGATGCCCGCTTCGCGGGCGGCGTTGTATACCTTCTGTCCGTGCTCATCCGTGCCGGTGAGAAAGAAGGTCGGCACTCCGAGCAGTCGGTGGTAGCGCGCCAGGACGTCGGCGAGGATGGTCGTATAGGCGTGACCGATGTGGGGCACGTCGTTTACGTAATAGATCGGGGTCGTGACGTAGAAGTTCGTCGTGGGGTTCGACATGGCGGGCGCTTTGACTTCCCTGACAGGGTTGGGCCTTTTGAAATCGACGGCTGGCTTACTTCGGTTCTTCGGGGGGAGGGGGCGGGGGAGCTGCAGCTTGTTGCTGCATCTGGACAAAGCCCGTACGCAGGGCGGACAGCAGCTCTTTGAGCACCTGGTCTTCTTCGCGGGACAATCGACCTTTGGTTTTGGCTTCGAGCGAACCGAGCAGATCGATCGCGTACCTCGCCATCTCGAGGTCGACATTTCGCATGCCGGTGCGCGGATCGGGTACTTGGCCGAGTCCCGCCATCGCTTGGGCTGCGAGCTGCTCAAAGATCGGCGTCAACGATAACGCGCCTTCGGGCACCTTACCGAGTTCGTCGGTCTCCTCCTGCTCGATACCGGCGATCTTCGCCTTCTCGGTCTCGGCCTGATTCTTCCAGTCTTCGTCGACTTTCTTCTTTCGAATTTCGATCACAGTTGGCGTCCTTTGTACTGAGCGGCGGCAGCCACGAAGTCGCGGAAGAGCGGGTGCGGCTTGACCGGACGCGATTGGAATTCGGGGTGAAACTGCACCGCGACGTACCAGGGGTGATCGGTGTATTCGATGATCTCGACGAGTTGACCGTCGGGGGAGAGACCCGAGAGGGTCATCCCTTTCTCCTCAAATGCTTCGCGGTACTTGTTGTTAAACTCGTAACGGTGACGATGCCGTTCGGAGATCTCGGGCTCTCCGTAGGCTCGGTGGGCGCGCGTTCCCTCGCCAAGTCGGCAGGGGTAGGATCCCAAGCGCATCGTGCCGCCTTTGTCGGTCACATGCATCTGTTCGTCGAGTAGCGTGATGACCGGGTGCTTGGTATCCCCGATCTCGGTCGAGTTCGCCCCTTCGAGCTTGAGCACATTGCGAGCGAATTCGATTGCGGCGGCTTGGAGACCGTAACAGATCCCAAAGAAGGGGATCTTGTTTTCGCGCGCGTACTGACAGGTCCTGACTTAGCCGAGGAGACCGCGCTCGCCAAATCCTCCGGGGATCAGAATGCCATCGACGTCTCCCAGCGCGGCCTCGAGATCGCCCTCAGCCATCTCTTCCGCTTGGATCTTCCGAAAGCGAACCCGAGCCTGATTGGCGGTGCCCCCGTGGGTGAGCGCTTCGTAGATCGATTTGTAGGAATCGGTCAGCTCGATGTATTTGCCGACCATCGCAATCTCGAGATCGAGCTTCGGGTTTTTCATCCGGTCGATCATCTGAATCCACTCGCCCATGTCGCCCTCGCCCGCGGGCATCCCGAAGTGGTTGAGAACTAACGTATCGAGACCCTGTTGGCGCAGGATCAGCGGCACTTCGTAGATCGAGAAGTCGACGTCCTTCTCTTCGAGGACCGCCTTGGGGCTGACATTGCAAAAGAGCGAGATCTTTTCGCGAAGCTCACGATCCATCGAGCGCTCGGTTCGGCAGATGAGAACGTCGGGGATGATCCCGATTTCGCGGAGTCGTCCCACCGAATGTTGGGTGGGCTTGGTCTTGAGCTCTCCCGAAGCGCGTAGGTAGGGAACGAGCGTCAGGTGAATATAGAGACAATTCTCGCGACCGTATTCGAGCCCGAATTGGCGCAGCGCTTCGAGGAAGGGAAGACTTTCGATATCTCCGACCGTCCCCCCGATCTCGGTGATCACCACATCGACATCACTGGTTCCGAGTCGCTGGATACAGTCTTTGATCTCGTCGGTAATGTGGGGCACCACCTGGACCGTTTGACCGAGATAGTCGCCGCGGCGTTCGCGTTTGATCACCTCGTTGTAGATCTTGCCCGTGGTGTAGTTGCAGTGGCGCGAGAGCTTCGCGTGAGTAAAACGTTCGTAGTGGCCCAGGTCGAGATCGGTCTCGGCTCCGTCGTCTGTCACGTAGACTTCGCCGTGTTGGAAGGGGCTCATCGTTCCCGGGTCGACATTGATATAGGGGTCGAACTTCTGGATGCAGACCTTGAGCCCGTGACTCTCGAGCAGGGCCCCGATGGCGCCGCAGGTCAGCCCCTTACCCAGGCTCGAAACCACCCCGCCCGTCACGAAGATAAAGCGTGTCATAGTGCCTGACCTTCCTGGTTCCAGCGCTCGACGAATTGTCGGTAGTCGTCTTCCGTGTCGATCCCCGGAACCGCACGCGAGACGATGCCGACTCGGATGTCGAGGCCGGATTCTAAAAACCGAAGCTGCTCGAGCCGTTCACGGCGTTCGAGCTCTCCGGGGCGGGTAGACCTAAATTGGTCGAGTGCCTCGCGACGAAATGCGTAGGCTCCTAAGTGACATAGCCACGAGCGCGGGCTCTCCGAATCGGGTTCGCGATCGAAGGGCACCGGAGCGCGGGTGAAGTAGAGGGCGCGGCCGTTGCGGTCGAGTACTACTTTGACCCGGTTCGGGTTGACCCAGCCTTCCGAGTCGGATCTCAAGGTGGCTAGAGTACCGACTCCGTACCGTCGCGGCGATGCCTCCTCGAGGAGTTCGAAGAGTTTTTCGACGTGAGCCGGATCGATCTCGGGCTCGTCGCCCTGCACGTTGACGATCACGGTCTCCTCCGGCAGTCCGAGTTGGCTGGCCGCGACCGCGAGTCGGTCGGTGCCCGAGGGCAAGCCGGGATCGGTTTCGATCACCTCGCCCCCGAAGTCTTCGACCGCCTCGACAATCTCGGGTCCGTCGGCGGCGACTACGAGTCGATCGACCCCGGCTACTTGCGCGCACCGCCGGTAGGTGTGCTCGATCAGCGGATGTCCGGTATCGCGAAGAAGCAGCTTCCGGGGGAGTCGTTCGGAGGCGAGTCGGGCTGGAATCAGGATAACTCGTGACATGGCGGCGCAGGATACTAGCGCCGATTGGGCCTGTCCACGCCGGGTGAAAGGCGAGCGCTAGTGTCCTGTTCGGAAAGTTCGAGTGAGAACTCGGCGAGCCATTCGGCCTTCCTGGCTAGGCGCCGCGACGCAAGTCGGATTGGTAACTCCTTCGAGGAGCGGCAACAACGCCAGGGAGGTCGAGGGCCGGCGATTCTTGCTCGAACTTTTCGAACAGGACACTAGGGGGACTTTGAGGGCTTGATCGTTTCGACGCTACGGCTCGTGATCTGTCCGTAAAACTCATCGAGAGCGAGCAAGTGGGCCGAGAGCGAATAGTTGAGCTTGACGTAGGCGAAGCCGTTTTCGGCGAGCTTGCTACGGCGGTCGGGATCGCGCAGAAGGTCGATAATCGCGCTCGAGAGTCTGGCTTGATCCCCGGGCGGCACGATCTCGCAGATATCTTCAGAGTCGAGAATCGAAAAGACCTCTCCGCCCCCGGTTGCGATGACGGGGCACTGGTTCTTCATCGCTTCGAGAAGATTGAGGCCGACGCCGCCCCAGTCGCTCACAAAGACGAGAAGATCGACGACCGAGAAGACATCCGTCGAGGGCGAGACGAAGGTGACGTGTTCAGATAGCTTGAGCTTCTTGACCTGTTTCCGCAGCGGAATCTCGTTCGGACCTTCGCCGGCTACGATGAAGTGAACGTCGGGGAACTGATCGACGACTTCGCGCGCCGCGGCGATGAACTCATCGTGCCGGCGCCCTTT
This sequence comes from uncultured Planctomycetia bacterium, assembly GCA_964482505.1. Classification (GTDB taxonomy): domain Bacteria; phylum Planctomycetota; class UBA8108; order UBA1146; family JAJFFE01; genus CAYZYD01. The sequence goes on from CAYZYD010000012.1 coordinate 8,861, forward strand.
GCCGAGCCGCCCGATCGTACCCACGATCTTGACCCCGTTGTCGGCCGGGGTCGAGCGCGGCTTCGCGGTCGTCACATCGAGGCCGTAGGGGATGACTTTGATCTGCTTCTTCGGATAGTTGATCGCGTTGACAAGGTACTCGCGCAGCCCCTGATTGACCGCCACGATCCCGCGGACCTGGGGAGGATAGGTCTCCTGCCGATCCTCGGGGAGAAGCGAGTGCAGCGTGTGGATAAGCGGCGCGTCAATCGCCCGGCTGATGCGGGCCGCGCTTTCGAGCGCGAGGGCTCCGCCGACCGCGTGGATCACCCCGGGATCAAATTTGCGGATAAACTGGAGCATCTTCCGCCAAGAGAAGAGATTGTGCTTGACCGAATAGAAGTCGATTCCGAGCTGCTCGAGCGACGGGATCATCGCTCCGCCGTGGACCGCAACTTCGATCCTATCGCCGCGCGCCAGCAGACCTCGAATCAGCTCGAGCGCGTAGACGGTCGGGTTTGAGTAAGAGAGCTTGCCGGCGACTATAAGCTTCTTCAGAGTGATGGTCCTTTCTTACCCTCGGCTGGCGAAAACGGATCGCGCTCCCGAAGCCGCGACTCGAAGTTTTGAGTCTAACCGAATTTCAACGCGTCGCTTTGCGAATTAGAGGTTGGTCATGATCGAGTCGAATCGGAGGGCCGAAGCGTGAACGACCGTCAGCATTGGCTCTATCGCCAAGAGAACCCCATAGGGCGGTGGCGGTAGTCTATGCAGCCCGACCTCACCTCGAACCGGCCTGCCGTGGTATTGCTCTCGGGCGGTCTCGATTCCGCCACGGTCGCCGCCCTGGCTCGGCACCAGGGCTTTCACGTTATCGGACTCAGTATTCGTTATGGACAGGTGCACGAAGCCGAGCTGGCGGCCGCCCGTGCCGTGGCGAAGTCACTCGATCTCGAGCCCCCCGTTATTCTCGACCTACCGCTGGCCGAGATCGGCGGGTCGGCGCTCCTCGGAACCTCTCCGGTTCCCGACGAGCCCGAGGCAGGGGCGGGCAGCGTCGGGATCCCGTCGACTTACGTGCCGGCCCGCAACCTGATCTTCCTTTCGTTTGCCGCCGCGTTCGCCGAGGTTCATGAATGCGCAGACATATTTATCGGGGTCAATGCGCTCGACTATTCAGGCTATCCCGACTGTCGTCCCGAATTCATCCGAGCCTTTGAACGAGCCCTCGAGCTCGGTACCCGCTCCGGCGTCGACACCGCAGGGATTGCGATTCACACCCCCCTGATTCGGATGACCAAATCCGAGATCGTCGCCGCGGGGCACGAACTCGGTCTCGACTACTCGCTCACCGTTTCTTGCTACCGCGCCGATTCTGAGGGGCGAGCGTGCGGGCGTTGCGACTCCTGTGGCCTGCGCCGGCGCGGTTTTGAAGGCGCCGGACTTGTCGATCCCACTCGATATCAATCCGGCGTCAGTCACTGATGCGGTGCCAGAACCAACGAAACGCTGAACCGAGCACTCTGAGATGCCGACGAACGATCGGTGGGGTGGCGCCTCGCTTCCGCGTGGGAGTCGTTCGAGGTTTGTGAGATCTCCCCCCGCGCCGGCAGCCCCGACGGCGCGTCGAGCTCGACGCCGCCCTCGGGCTTCTCGGAGAGATCAAATTGGCGCGCACAATCTTAGTGACCGGTGGGGCAGGGTTTATCGGAAGTCACGTTGCCGAAGCGCTCATCGCGCGGGGCGATCGAGTTGTCTGCGTCGACAACTTTGACGACTACTACGATCCCCAGATCAAGCGCGACAATGTTCGACTCCTCGAGGGCGAGCAGTTCCAGCTCTACGAGCTCGATATCCGGGATCGAGCGGGCCTGCACGAGCTCGCGCGGACAGAATCGTTGGATGCGATCATCCACCTCGCCGCTCGGGCGGGGGTCCGCGCTTCGATCGAGGAACCGGTTCTCTACTCTCAAGTCAACCTCATCGGCACCATGAACATGCTCGAGCTCGCGCGGGAGTCCGAGGTGCGGGATTTCGTCTTCGCGTCGTCCTCATCGGTTTACGGCGAGCGCAACCGTGTTCCCTTTAAGGAAACCGACGCCGTCGATCGACCCGTCTCTCCCTACGCTGCGACCAAGCGGGCCGGTGAAGTCCTCGCGGCGAGCTATCACGAGCTCTACGACCTCAACATCGCCTGCCTGAGGTTCTTCACGGTCTACGGCCCGAGGCAGCGTCCCGAAATGGCGATTTCGACCTTCACGAGGCGGATCGAAGCGGGAGAACCGATCCCGGTCTTCGGCGACGGTTCGGCCCGTCGCGACTTTACCTTTGTCACAGATATCGTCGACGGAGTGCTCCGGGCCCTCGATCAGAATCGGGGTTATGACATTTACAATTTGGGGAATCACCGTATGGTGTCAGTCCGGGAGATCATCGATCTTATCGCGGATAAGGTTGGGCAGCCGGCGAACCTAGAGTTCCTGCCCCACCAAGCGGGCGATGTCTCGGTGACATGCGCGGACGTTTCCCACGCTCGAGAACGGTTGGGTTACGAACCGAGTACCCCCATCGACGAGGGAATTTCAAACTACGTAGAGTGGTATCTGACTTCGAAGGTCATCGCGACTCAATGAAGAGCCTTCGCTCCTACACAGCGATTCCAACTCGACTTCCTATCGATCTCATCCTGACGGCAACGGCGTTCCTCTCAAGCTACTGGTTAGCCGCGGTTCATGATTTTCCGCGCAAGCTCGCCGCCGGCAGTCCTGCGATCGATGGCTATGTCGTTTTACTCGTGGTTACTCTCTTCGCCTTTGTGGTCTCCGCGCACACCTTTCGACTCTATCGGGCTCGTCGCGCTGGCTCTTATCTCGGCCTCGCTCTCGACGTTTTTAAGGTGCAGTTTCACCTCGCGTTGATCATCTTCGCAATCCTCTTCTATCTCCGAATCTTCAGCTTCAGTCGCGTGATCCTCTCGAGCTTCTTCACCCTCAATACGATCCTGATCTTCGGCCACCACACCCTCTGGATGCTTCGCGAGCGGTTTCTCTTCAGCCGCGGAGTCGGTCTGCGGAGTTGCGTCGTGGTTGGGGTCGGCAAGCTCGCCAAGAACTTTGCCGAGCGCGTCAGCAACCACCCCTGGACGGGTCTTCGAATCGTCGGCTTTATCGACCCCGGGGCTGACGAGCGGGAAGCGGTCGATGCGGGCGCTGTCCTCGGGAGTCTCGACGATCTCGAGCAACTTGTCGAAGAGAAGAAAGTTCAAGAGGTTGTGGTAGCGTTGCCGTTCCGTTCGCTCGGCCTGGTCGGCGAAGTGGATTCTCGGCTCTCGCGCGTCACGAGCGGTATCCGCATGATCCTCGACCTCGACGCGTTCAATACCCTCGCTCGGGAGATCTCTGAGTTCGACGGTATGCAGGTGATCAACCTGCGCGGGGTGCGCGCCTACGGCATGCACGCCTTCTGTAAACGTGCTCTCGACGTCGTCATCTCAGCGCTTTTGATTGTCATGCTCAGCCCCGTTCTCATCGGGATCAGCCTCTACATGCTGATCTTCGAGGGACGCCCGATTCTCTTTCGTCAAGATCGAGTCGGACTCGACGGGATGGTCTTCCCGATGTTTAAGTTTCGCTCGATGCGTTGCGACGCTGAGGACCACACGGGCCCTGTCTTCGCCGAGACCGACGACCCCCGCTGCACCAAGTTTGGGCTCTTTCTCCGCCGCACTTCGCTCGACGAACTGCCCCAGCTCTTTAATGTTCTCAGGGGGCAGATGTCGCTGGTCGGACCGCGGCCCGAGCGGCCCTTCTTTATCAATCAATTCAAAAATAGCGTCCCGAAGTACATGCTTCGGCATCACATGAAGGCGGGTCTCACGGGTTGGGCCCAAGTCCACGGTTGGCGCGGCAAGACGTCGCTCTCCAAGCGCATTCAATACGACCTCTACTATCTCAAGAACTGGTCGATCTGGCTCGATGTCAAGATCCTCTTTATGACCCTCTTCCGAGCCTGGTCGCACAAAGATCCCGAGATCGTCGAACCGACGGGCCGCCAACTCCCGGCCGAGTAAGCGTCGGCTGATTCGCCTCGCGCGGTGCTATTCGCTCGAATTACATCCGCTTGAGTTTGGCGATGTAGAAGGCGTCGTAGTGGTCGTCGGGTAGGACGCGGCAGGTCTGCGCGAGTCGCTCGTCGTAGGGTTTGCGAGTCCAATTTATCAGCCCGGGCTGCGTCGAGATCTCGGACCAATCGGTGGGTTCGATTGCGATTTGATCGCCGAAGCGACGAAGCGCGTAATTGACCACCGCCTCATTCTCTTCGGGGGAGAGCGAGCAGGTCGAATAGACGAGAGTTCCTCCACGCCGAAGCGACGCGAAGCCGGCCGCGAGGAGCCCCTTCTGCCTCTGGGCGCAATCTTTGACCTTGCGCGGCGACCAGTTTTGCCAGGAGTCGGGATCGCCGGCCCGGAACCTCGACTCCGAGGAGCAGGGAGCGTCGACGAGGACGCGGTCGAACGCTTCGCGATACTCAAGCGGCAGTCTGCGGCCGTCGCGGTGGATTGCCTTGGCGCAGGTCGCTCCGTGGGTTTCGAGCAGCGCGCGGAGCTTGAAGAAGCGACCTCGACCGAGCTCGACCGCTATGACCTCGCCGCGGTTCTCGAGTTCCCCCGCGAGGAAGAGCGTCTTGCCTCCGGGCGCGGCGCAGAGATCGAGCAGCCGTTCTCCGGGACTCGCCTCGAGGGCTTGGGCCGCGAGCATGCTCGACGGATTTTGAATGAAGAGTCGCCCCTCTCGGAATGCGTTCGTTTCGGTAAGCGCTCTGCGTTCCGCCGCGGGGATCCAGTGGGCGGCGACGGGGCCCGGAACGCGGTCGACGTGAAAGCCGGCGGTTTGCAGCTGATCGAGTTCGGCCTCCTCCTCCCCGAGCAGAGGACTGATGCGAAAGACCGTCGACTTCGGTCGCGCGTAGCTCTCGAGCACTCGCTGTCGCAGCGCGGGCTCGTAGAGTCTTTCGAGCTTCTCGAGAAAGCGTTCCGGTAGAAGGGTTGGGGGCCCGGAGTTCACGCGAGTTAGTCGGACCTTTGGCCGAAGGCAAGCGGGGTCTGAGTGACGAATGAACTTGTCTGGCTGAATCGGCTGTGGCACTCTCTGCGCGATCCAGCTTGCCAGTCATTCTAACCGAGGACGGTTTTCTCTTGAGTCACATCGATCAGTTCGAATCGGTTTTTCGGAGCGCCGACAAGGCAGTCTTCCACTACCGACCGATCCAGTTCGAAAAGGTCTGGTTTGTCACCGATCTCTCCGAGCTCGAGACCAAGAACATGGCCGCCGAGCTTCGTCCCTATCTCGCCCAAGTACTCCGGGCCGAGACCGAGTTCCACTCGCTCTGTGGCCCAGAGTTTCAATCGGTGTCGGACCTACTCGAGGCGCAGCGAGCCCTCGAACCCGATCTGATTGTCACTTACCGGCATCTGCATTCGGACGCTTGGAAGTGGCCCTACGGGCTCGGCGAGCACCTCGAAGTGCTCACCCAGGAGACCCCGCCGCCCGTCCTCGTCTTACCGCATCCGGAGGCGGGGCGCGGGCTCGCCCATATCCTCAAGAATACCGATCGCGTGATGGCGATCACCGACCACCTCACCGGAGACGATCAACTGGTCAATATGGCGCTCGCCTTGACCGAACCCGACGGTCACTGCTACCTCGCCCATCTCGTCGACGGCTGCTCGTTTGATCGACTCCTCGAGTCAATCTCCAAGATCCCCGAGATCGATACTGAGCTGGCGCGCGAGAAGTTGCTCAATCAGCTTCTCAAAGAGCCGAGTGATTACATCGACCGTTGTATCGCAGAGTGCCGATCAAGAGAGCTCCCGCTGACGATCGACAAAATCGTCGGAGTGGGGCATCGGCTGCGCGAGTACACGAGCCTCGTCGCCGTACATCAGATCGATCTGCTCTTGATGCACACCAAAGACGAAGACCAGCTCGCGATGCACGGTCTCTCCTACCCGCTCGCCGTCGAAATCCGCCAAGTCCCCTTGCTGCTCATGTGAGCTTGAGCTCTCGCCGAGAGCTCGAGGAACCCACCACCACCGCTCGGTCGCGACGATAGGCGAAACCGAGCAAAGGAGGTTACCTTGTTGTTGCTGCTTGCGGCCGAGCCCGTATCTACGGGGACTACCATCTTCTTCGCGGCGATACTCGTCGCGATGATCCTCTGCTTAGCACTCGAGGAAAAACTTCACGCCAAGAAGTCGGTCATCGTCGGCGTGTTTGCGATCCTTGCGTTGATCCTCGGCGAGCTCTTTGGGCTGATCCACCGAGAGACAGTTACCATCCTCGGCCACGCGGTCACGCTACCCGTTTACGTACCCGCCGTGGACTGGGGCGTGATCGCCATCATCACCGGGGCCTCGCTCTTCGTGGATATCACCTCGAAATCGGGCCTCTTTACCTGGGTTGCGATCAAGCTGACCAAGGCCTCGCGGGGAGACCCGGTCATGCTGCTCAGCTACTACGGTTTGATGACGGTTATCTTCAGCGCGCTTCTCAACAATGTTACGGCGATGATTATCGTCGGCTCACTCACGGGCGTCTCTTTGCGCAAGCTCGGCCGCGAGAATCTCATGCTTGGGTTTCTACTTACCGAGGGACTGCTCACCAACGTCGGGGGGCTTCTCACGCTGATCTCGTCGGTCCCCAACATCCTGGTGGGGAACGCCGCGAAGATCAGCTTTATGACGTTCTTGATCAAAGCGAGCCCGTACGTCGTCGTCGGTACCGCGTTCACTCTCTTTCTTGCGGTCAAGCTATTCAAAATCCCGAGACTCAAAGATGAAGAGCGGGCCGAGGCGCGAGAGCTCGTCGACGGCTTCGACGAAAACGACGGTATCGAATCGCGCTTCTTCTTCTATTTTGGAGCCGCGATGCTCATTCTCTTTATCGGCTTCATCGCCGCCTCCTCGGTACCGGGCTGGTTCCTGCACGATCTCGGCATGGGATTCGTCGCGCTCGCCTTCGCGATCATCATGCTCATTCGGTTCAAATCGACGGCCGACCGCTTCTACCAAGCGCTCGACTGGGACCTACTCGCGTTCTTCGCGGGCCTCTTTGTCGTGATCAATGTGATGGAGCACGCCCAGGTCTTAACCGCGATCGGCCAGGGCCTCGAAAAAGTGATCGCCCTCGGCGACGTCACCGGCACCGGCCTCGTCCTCGTCGGCGCCGCCGTCTTTAGCTCGGTCACCGACAATATCCCCCTCGCCGCCATGCTCGCGAAGATCCTCGTCTCACTCGATACCCCGAGCGACTCCGCCCTCTGGTGGTCGGTCATCTTCGGGGCAAACCTCGGTGGCAACCTCACCCCAATCGGCTCCGCCTCGACCCTCGTCGCCGTCACGATTATCCATAAAAACAAGGTCCCCCTCAGCTTCCTCCGCTTTGTAACCCTCGCCGTCCCCTTCGCCCTCGCCCAAATCATCCTAGCCGCAATCTACGTCCTTATCTTCCTCCGGTAACCTCGATACAGATCCACGCGGTAGGCAATCAAAGCAACCTTTCGGCTTTGGGCCTTGTCGCGGGTCGAGTTTGACGCTGCGGTTGTTTGCGATTATGAGGCTTCGTCGAGGCGCGGGCGGAGTAAGGTTGCAGCCCGCCCGAAAACTCACTCCGCGCGGGAGGCCGAGCTTCCTTCGCCCAGCACTCCCGGCGAAGCCTCGAAGTATGCCCA
>CAYZYD010000013.1:0-16539 GCA_964482505.1 uncultured Planctomycetia bacterium
GCCCGAAGGATTAGCAGAATCCACTGCCCGAAGGATTAGCAGAATCCACTGCCCGGAGGACCAGCAGAATCAACTGCCATATTATTCGTGGCCGAGCGCAAGCTCAGAGATCCACGCAGGACTCACTCAAATTGTGGCCCTCTTTCGAAGATCGAGCAAGCTGAATTGAATCGGAGTGCTGGTCCTCGATGGAGTCGGTTCGGTTGAGGGCGGGACTGGGCACTTCTGCGCAACTCCATCATATGTCTTACGGGTGCTTGCGGGAACGCAGGGGCCCGGAGGACTTTCTCCGCTGCCGTGACGGACGGTGGCGCCGACGACCCAGCCGTCCTTTTCGAGTCCTCTTGTTATTCCTCGTCTATCCTCGATGATTGCGACCGACGAGTCTGCAGAGTGAAAGAGCCTCCATGCACCGCGTAATCCCTATTTTTGTTTTGTCGCTACTATTCCTCCCCGAAGCCACCGCGCAGCCTCCGGTCAAACTTCGGCTGAGAGAAACTCGAGGGTCAAAGGTCAGCTTTGGTAGTCAAATCCTAAGCGTCCGCTGGAATAACTCAGATCAACTTGTGGTGGGGCGGGGTGAGGGGCGTCGGTTTCTCGATCCTGAAACGCTCGAGGAGGTCGATTCCGAGACCGAGCCGACACCGTCGCTGGAAAGGAAAGTGCTCGAGGCCCTTGAGGGCAGAAGCGAAATCGAAGTCGGCCGTATCCGGCGGAGTGAACTCCGAGAGGATAGCGAGGGTCGAGTCATTGTCGCCTCGAGCCGCCCTCTGGCTATCTACCGAGTCGACCTCGATTCAAAGGTCGTCGAAGAACTCTTCTTCCAGGAAGAGTCGGGGCTCGTCGCGATCAGCCCCGACGTCCAGCGAGTTCTCGTCATCTGGGACTACGATCTTCACATCCTCGATCTCCAAAGCGGAGATCTGCACGCGTACACCGAAGACGGCAGTGCGAACGGTTTTCGCAACGGCTATCTCGACTGGGTTTACCAAGAGGAGATTTACGGACGGGGCGACTGGCGCGGCTACCGCTGGAGCCCCACGGGTCGCTATCTCGCCTTCCTGCGGCTCGACACGCGAGAAGTTCCGCCTTATACGATCGTCGACGAATCTCGACCCGACCTTCGCGTCGAGCGATCGACCTACCCCAAGCCCGGCGATCCGAACCCCATCGCGCGACTCGGGATCGTCGATACTGACGATAAAAAAGTGAGCTACCTCGACGCGAACGTGGAGCCGGGCCAGCTCATCGTGAGGCTTGACTGGCACCCCGAACGTGACGAACTCACTTACCAGACCCAGGACCGTATCCAAACCGAGCTCACCCTCTACCGGCACAACCCCGCTATGGGCGAAACTAGGAAGTTACTCAAGGAGAGTTCGCCGAGCTGGGTCAACGTGCTCGAGGGCCCTCGCTTTCTCGAGAAAGGTGGCTTTCTCTGGCTTAGCGAACGGACGGGCTTTAAGCATCTCTACTATTACAGTGACGAGGGCGAGCTCCAGTTTCCTCTGACTCGAGGGGAGTGGTCGATTCGGCGCATCGTTCGAGTCGACGAAAAGCGTCAGCGAATCTGGTACACGGCAACTCGCGACGGCGATATCAATCAGCACCTCTACTTTCAGGGCTTTGAAGAGGGTCCTGCTCAACGATTGACGACGGGGGCAGGCACTCACCGCATCACTCTGAACAAGCGCGGTGACATGTTTATCGATGTCTACGAAAGTGTCGAAGTGCCGACCCAAGTGCGGCTCGTGAAAGACGAAGGCCGCGAGATTGAAATCCTCGCGGTGGGTCAAGTTCCAAGCCTTGATCGGCACGAGTACGTCCGACCCCAATTGGCCAAAATCCCGGCCCGCGACGGCGTCGTTCTCGACGCCATGATTTTTGAGCCCGCCGAGTTAGAGCCGGGAAAGCGTTATCCTATCTGGCTCTCCACCTACTCGGGGCCTGGCGCCCCGACCGTCTCCAACCGCTGGCAGACCAATCGATTCGATCAATACTTGGTGAGCCGAGGAATCTACGTTTTCAAAGTCAACAACCGGACTTCGACCCGACGCGGGCGACAGTACGTCGAGCAGTGTTACAAGAATCTCGGCGCTCGCGAACTCGAGGATCTCATCGACGCCCTCGACTGGCTTGGTGAAAACAGTCAGGGTGATTTGAGTCGGGTTGGCATCACTGGTTGGAGTTACGGGGGCTTCATGACGGCGTATGCCCTCACATTCAGCGACCGTTTCCAGCTCGGTGTGGCCGGTGCTGGCGTGTACGACTGGAGACTGTACTATGAGATCTACACCGAGCGCTACATGTCGACTCCGGAACTCAATCCCGAAGGTTACGAGAGAAGTTCTGTTATCGAAAACGCGGATCGACTCACGGGTCACCTCGTGCTTGTGCACGGACTCGTCGACGATAACGTCCATTTCGAAAATCTCGTCAAGTACGTCGCGGCCCTACAGAAGGCAGAAGCTTCGTTCGAGGTGATGTTTTATCCTGGAGCCCGGCACGGTCTGCGTCGGTCGGAACAAGCGTGGAGCTACCGTCGGTTGACCTGGCGCGCGATCGAAGAGCAACTACTGCGCGGGCCGACCGAGGCCGCGCTCAGAAGATAGAGAGTTTTGATGGAACCAAGCCGTAGCCGATTGAAAGAGCTGGCCTTGGCCGCGAGTCCTCCGGGGTTTGAAGACGAAGTCCGGCAGGTGTTCCTCCGCGAAGTAGAGGATATCGGCGAGGTGAGTTTTGATCGGTTGGGGAGTGTCGTCGTCGAGTGTGAGGGAGCCACTCCGAGTCCGCGCGTCGCCCTGGACGCGCACCTCGACGAGGTTGGCTTTATGGTTCAGAGTATCGATTCGGCGGGCCGGTTGGCGTTCGTCCCGGTCGGGGGTTGGTGGGGGCACGTGCTGCTCGCTCAACGGGTCGATGTACTGACGAGCGACGGACGAATCCCCGGAATCATCGGATCGAAGCCGCCCCACTTCCTGAGTCCGCAGGAGCGCGACCAGGTCCTCGCGATCGAAAATATGTATATCGATATCGGTGCGTCATCCGAGGAAGAAGCGCGGGCCCTTGGCGTCGAGCTTGGAGACGCCGTCGCCCCCCATTCAGAGTTTATCGAATTCAACGAACACAAGCTCACCTGCAAGGCATTCGACGATCGAGTTGGAGTTGGCCTTCTCGTCGAAGTGCTGCGGGAGCTCAGAAAGACATCGCATCCCAACACCGTGGTCGGAGTTGCCGCCGTTCAAGAGGAGGTCGGGGTTCGGGGCGCCGCCACTGCGGCCTATCGCGCCCAACCCGACGTAGCGATCATCCTCGAAGGAACTCCCGCCGACGACCTGCCCGGCTACACAGATTGTCAGGCCAAGTTGGGGTCCGGCCCGCAGATTCGCTTCTACGACCCCACGGCGATATCGAATCGACGGCTCGTCAAGTGGGTGCGGGGAGTCGCTCAAGAGATTGACCTCGATCTGCAGCTCGCCGTACGGCGCAGCGGCGGGACCGATGCCAGTGGTTACCAACGGATGGGCGTCGGGACTCCGACCGTCGTCATCGGCGTACCCGCTCGCTACATCCACACCCATGTCAGCATGATCGATTGGCGAGATTACTCGGCCGCCTGTCGTCTGGTGATCGAGCTCGTCCGGCGCCTCGACCAGAAGACCTGTGATTCTCTGGTCGCTTTCGATCGATAACTACCCTGCGTGCGCTCCCGGGCGAGCCCGCAATTCTCTCGAGCAGGAGTCCGAGCCGGGGTGGGCTGATAGCGATATCCGCGCGCGTGAAACCAGCCAGCGTTTACCGCAAGCGCTCACGCTGGCGCGCGCCCGAATACCACCCACCTCAATTCGAAAGCACATTTGGGGCCGCTAGGTCTCCTGCCAGTGAGACCAGATTCGAGAGCCCGCGAACCGAAAGGGGGACTGTTGATACTCTGGCTTTCGCGAACCTTTAGGAAGGTCCGGGCTCAGCGAGGCATCGGAATTCTCTTTGTGCTTTCGCTCCTTTTAGTCTGCCTGGTCGGCAACTCGTTAGGATTTTATTGGTTTGAGAATAGTCCCGAAGAGCCGCGGTCCTGGATTGACTCGCTTTGGTTTAGCATCGTCTCTATCACCACGATCGGCTACGGCGACCTCTATCCCAAGACACTCGGTGGACGGCTTACCGTGGTCCTCTTCGTCGTCCTTATGGGGCTCTCCGTCTTTACCGTGTTTCTCGGGATGCTCGTCGACGCGACGACCGAAATTGCAGTGAAAGGAAGGAAGGGCATGGGGACGGTGCGAACCGCTGATCACGTCATCATCGTCAATTACCCGAGTGAAGCACGGGTGCTCCAAATCATCGAAGAGCTCCAGTCGGACGCGCTCTACCGGCACCGCGACATCGTTCTCGTCACCGATCAGATCGAGGAGATTCCCGTCACCCACGAAAAACTGCTTTTCGTGCGCGGATCACCGCTCGAAGCTCGCACCTTTGAACGCGCCTGTGCCCGCGACGCGCGCCTGGCGCTCTTCCTCGCGACCAATTACTCCGATCCGAGTAGCGACGCGATTGTCGCGTCGGGCATCAGTGTCTTGAACCGGGTGGTTGAAGACATTCATGTGGTCGCTGAATGTATCGAGGAACGCCATCGCATGCTCTACGACTCGGTCGACACCGACGCGATCGTTCCCGTTTTAAGAATTGGCAGTAACTTACTCGTGCAGGAGTTGGGTGATCCCGGAATCACCCAAATGGTTGACGAAATCACAAGCAATCTCAGAGGTAACACTCTCTTCTCAACCGCCGTTGACTCTGAACCCGGTGAACTCGAGTATCTGGTGCTGGCACAGAAGCTACTCGAGGTCGATATCAATCTTCTCTGCGTCAATCGAGGCCCCGATTCGCTGACGAGTTTTTCGGGAGTTCGGGCGCGGCAGAATGACCGGCTCGTCTACGTCGCCGCGGCCCGGAAGACTTGGTCCGAGCTCATGATAGCTGTCAAGGCTTAGTCCAAACGTGCCTAGAGCTTAAGCTTCCGTTCTCGAGGCCCCGTAGTTGCAGCGGTGCCCGAAGGCGAGTAGGCTTCTCAGATGTTGCACGCTGACTCAACTCAACCTCAGGACCCGATCACCTACCCCGGTGAAAAGTCGATCTTCTGGCTTATTAACTGTAGGGCGGATGGAAACTTAAGCTCGCTTGAGCGCAACGATCTCAATTTGGGCAGAATCCATCCGACATTGTTTCCGATAATGCTTAAGTAGCATCCCGAAGTGGGAGTCGAACGCTACGACCCACTCAGGGGATGACGATGACTGCCAGAATTGAGTCGAACCCAATCGACCTCAAGCGATCGCTGGCCGCGCTCGCAGAAAGGACCGACCTCTTGGATCTAACCACCTTCTCTAGAGCTGTCGCGAATCGTCTCCGTTTCTTCGGAGCGATAGCGGTTGTCGTATTGGTCGGGTCTCAGGTCCCCGCTCAGTTGACCGAGCCCAGCAAAAGGGACCATGAAATTGTAAAAAAGGTCGGCCGCCTTCTCGGCCAGCTTCATATCACCAAACAGAAACCCGACGACGGCCTATCTCGTCGCGCCTTTAAGAGCTATCTCGAGACCCTGGATCCTCAACGGATTTACTTCCTGCAAGCAGACGTCGACGGGTTTCAAAAATACCGTGAGCAACTCGACGACCAGCTCGAGGAGGGAGATTTCGGTTTCGCAGTCGAAGTCTTCGAACGATTCCTCGAGCGCGTCGAAGATCGGGCCGACTTCGCCCAGACTTTTCTCGCTGGGGAGATCGATCTCAACGAAGACGAAACCCTCGACATCGATCGTGAGGAAGCGTCCTATTTCGAATCCATCGAAGAGTCGAACGATCTCTGGGAACGGCGGCTCAAGTACCTGATTCTCGATAAGATTGCCGGGGGTGAGACCCTCGAAGATTCAGTCCTTCAACTTAAAAAGCGTTACCGCAACATGAAGCGTCGCTGGGCGCAGACTGACAACGACGAGCTGCTCGAAATCTATCTGACTGCTCTCACCACTACCTACGATCCGCATACGACCTATATGTCTCCCGCGACACTCGAGAACTTCGAGATCAGCATGCGTCTCGAGCTCGAGGGGATCGGCGCGCAACTCACTTCCGAGGACGGCTACACGATCGTCAAAGAGGTACTTCCGGGTGGGGCCGCCCAGCGCGATGGGCGACTCAAACCCGAGGATAAGATCGTAGCGGTGCTTCCTGAGGGTAGCGGCGATTGGATTGACGTCGTCGACATGAAACTTACGGAAGTCGTGAAGAAGATTCGAGGGAAGGCGGGAACCCCGCTCAAGCTCAAGATTCAGCGCAAAGGCGTCAAAGAGCGGCTGATTTTCGACCTGGTCCGCTCGAAGGTGCAGCTCCAAGACTCAGAAGCCCACGGCGAGGTTGTCGAACGGGGCAAGAAATCCAACGGTGAGCCGTACCGTCTCGGAGTGATCGAGCTGCCCAGCTTTTACATGGATATGGCCGCGGCTCGACGGGGGGAGGAGTCATTCCGCTCGACGACGGCCGACGTCTTTCGGCTCATTCGTCAGTTCAAGGAACAGGGCGTGGACGCCGTTGTCGTCGACCTGAGACGTAATGGTGGCGGCTCGTTGACCGAAGCGATCAATATGACCGGGCTCTTCATCAAAGAAGGCCCTGTCGTCCAGGTGAAGAATGGCCGCGGTCGAATCCGAGCCTACGAGGACGAGCTGCCCGGCGTCGCGTGGGCGGGTCCCCTCGTCGTTCTGACGAGTAAGTTTTCGGCGAGCGCGAGCGAGATCTTCGCGGGCGCGATTCAGGATTACCGCCGCGGGATTATTGTCGGTGACGAAACGACGCACGGGAAAGGGACGGTTCAGACCCTCGAGGATGTCGGTCGAGGATCGTTCCTTTCGCGCGAATCGCTCGGCGCCCTCAAGGTGACGAGGCAACAGTTCTACCGGCCCAACGGTGCGAGCACTCAGAACCGCGGGGTCCTCTCGGATATCGTGCTGCCGTCATTCACCAACCTCACCGATTTTGGCGAAGCGACGCTCGATTTTGCGCTTCCGTTCGATCGGGTACCGGCGGCGGAGTTCAAGCCCTACGACCTCCTAAACTCCGAAACTGTCGATAAGCTCCAGACGCTTTCCGAAGAGCGCCGGGCGGAAGACTCCGGGTTTGTCGAGCTCGAAGAGGAAATCGCTCGTTACCTCAAGCACAAGGATCGCGATATCGTCTCGATTCAGCGTGACAAGTTCATCGCAGAGTACAACGAGCGCAACCCAAAGGATAAAGAGGAAAAGGAGGAGGAGACTGAAGCACCCGAGTCGAATGGGTGGAAGTTAGACCTCGACTTTTACCTCAACGAAGCGCTCGCGATCACGGTCGACTACGTCCGCCTCCGACCGGGACTCGCGGTCGTAGAATAGCCGGTGGCAACACCGGGGAGCCCAGTACTCAGGTGAGTACTGGGCTTTTTTCATGCCTCCCCCGATCGAGAAAAATTGGGGAGAGTCTGACCAATTACCCGCCGAAACTCAGAGAGGCTGCTCGATGAGCCTCCGCGGAGACCCGAGAGGAGCAACTGTGTCGGGTTCGACCTTTGTCGATTCGAATCAACTGCCTTGGCGCGAGACTCCCTTCCCCGGGGTCTCCTGGAAAAAACTCTTTTTCGATACCGAGAGCGGGGATTCGGCCGTCTTGCTCCGGTTCGCCGCCGGAAGTCAATACGGAGGGCATCGGCACCCGTCGGGGGAGGAATACTGGGTTCTCGAAGGCGAACTTCAGGACGGCGGGCGGAGCTGGGGGCCCGGTACTTTTGTCCGCCACCCGCCGGGATCCAGCCATACACCGAGTTCAGAGGCGGGTTGCCTCGTGCTCGTGCGACTTTTTGAGCCGATCGAGCTCTATTCCGAGTGAGGTCGAGTCCGGGTTGACCCTTGGAGGGATCGACGTAGCATCGAGGCCCAGCCCAAGCCCGACTTTAGAAAGAATCGAATCCGAGATGACGACGAGTTACGGATCCAACGCCGGCTATATCGACGACCTCTACCAGAAATTTCTCCGCAATCCCAAGTCGGTGAGTGCCGCCTGGCGTGAGTTCTTTCAGGACTTTCGCCCAGAGTCTCTCAATTCCGAGTCGCCCGAATCGGACTTCGACGCATCTCCATCGCACTCGCTTTCAGGTCAGGAAGTAGGAGAGCGCGCCTCGGAATCACCCGCCCGCAGCGCGACCTCGGCGCCCCCTCAGGAAGACTCCGCCGCCGAAGAACAGGGGGTCCCGCTCGAAGAGCTCGAGGAGATTCGCGGGGCGACCGCTCGCATCGTCGAGAACATGGAGACGTCGCTCGAGGTTCCAACCGCCACGACCGTCCGCACCCTCCCCGTCAAACTCCTCGAGGAGAACCGTCGTCTCATCAACGTGCACCAGGAGGCGACCGCGCGGCCCAAGATCAGTTACACCCACCTCATCGCCTGGGCGGTCGTCAAAGGACTGGTCAAGCATCCGACCATGGTCGAAGGGTTTCGACGCGCTGACGGTAAGCCGCAGCGCATCAAGCGCAACGCGATCCATCTCGGGATCGCGATCGACGTCGAACGCTCAAACGGCCAACGCATGCTCTACGTCCCGAGTATCAAAGATTGTGGTCAGCTCAACTTTGAAGAGTTTGTCAGCGCCTTTAATGATCTGGTCAGCCGGGCACGCAAGGGCAAGTTAACCCTCGACGATTTCAGCGGGACGTCCGTCAGCATCACCAATCCGGGCATGCTCGGGACAGTGCTCTCGGTACCCCGGTTGATGGCGGAGCAGGGCGCGATCATCGGCATCGGTTCGATCGCCTACCCGGCCCACTGCTCGGGGATGACCCCCGACCTCATCTCGCAGATGGGTCTCTCCAAAGTGATGACCTTGACGAGCACCTACGACCACCGCGTGATCCAAGGGGCAGAATCGGGGGCCTTTCTCAGAAGCGTCGAAGCGTCGCTGCTCGGTCACGAGAACTTCTACGACGAGATCTTTAGCGAGCTCGACGTGCCGCACCAAGCGGTCGACTGGAACGGCTCAACCCCGCCCACCGGAGGCGCGCCGAGCGAAATCTCGGCCGCGGCGGTCCAACAGGCGAGAGTGCTACAGCTCATCCGAGCCCACCGCGAGCGTGGCCACCTCATGTCGCACCTCGACCCCCTGGGCAAACCTCCCCAAGCTCACCCCGAACTCGAGCTCTACCACTACGGACTCACTCTCTGGGACCTCGACCGGAAGTTTCTCGCCGACGGGGTAGTGCCCGGGGCTGAGGTCGCCAAACTCCGCGACATTCTCGACGTGCTGCGCGAGGCCTACTGTCAGTACGCGACGATCGAGTACATGCACATCCGGGATCCGCGAAAGCGCGCCTGGATTCAATCGAGGGTCGAGAACAAGGCGGGCGAGACGCCATTCACGATCGAACAGAAGCTTTATATCCTCGAGAAACTCAACGCGGCCGAGGCCTTTGAGAAGTTTCTCGGCAAGTCCTACATCGGCCAGAAGCGGTTCTCGCTCGAAGGGTGTGAGTCATTGATTCCGGTCCTCGACGCGCTCCTCGAGGACGCTGGCAATGACGGGGTCGATGACGTCGTCATCGGCATGGCTCACCGGGGCCGACTCAACGTTCTTGTCAATGTGGCCGGCAAGGAGCTCACGCAGACCTTCAAAGAGTTCGAAGACATCGATCCGAGTTCGACGCAGGGGTCGGGTGACGTCAAGTATCACCTCGGAGCGACGGGCCATTACCAATCGAGTTCGGGTCACAAGGTAACGATTACGCTCGCCTCGAATCCGAGCCATCTCGAGTCGGTGGATCCCGTGGTCGAGGGAATGTCGCGAGCCCTCCAAGATCAACGACAAGACCGGGCTGGTAAAACCGTGCTGCCGGTTCTCCTCCACGGAGACGCCGCCTTTGCGGGTCAGGGCGTCGTCTTTGAGACGCTCAACTTCTCCGAGCTCGAGGGTTACCGCACGGGGGGCACGATCCATATCGTGGTCAACAACCAGATCGGTTTCACGACGGACCCCGAAGATGCCCGGTCGTCGCTCTACGCGACCGACGTGGCCAAGAGTATCGAGGCGCCGATCTTTCACGTGAACGCCGACCATCCCCAAGCCGCGGTGAGGACCATTCAGCGGGCGCTCGCCTTTCGGCAAGAGTTTGAGTGTGACGTCGTCGTCGACCTCATCGGCTATCGACGCTGGGGCCACAACGAAGCCGACGAACCCGCTCTGACTCAACCGCTGATGTACGAGAAGATTCGCAATCAGCGATCGGTCCGCAAACTCGCGATGGACCGTCTCCTCGCTCGCGGCGAGATCGACGTCAACACCGGTGAAAAATTGCTCGAAGATTTTCAGGGCAGATTGAGCACCGTGCTTGAAGAAGTGCGTGAGGTTAAGAAGGAAGCTCCCGAGGTGGCGCCTCAACCCTGCCTCGAACACACCGAAGGAGTCGCGCGAGGCTGGCTCGAGACGGGAGTGCCGGAGAGCAAGCTCGAGGAGATTCTTGAGGGCCTCACCACGCTCGACTCGAGCTTCCACCCGCACAAGAAACTCAGCCGTCTTCTCAAAGCGAGACAGGAGGCGTTTGATAAGGACCAGATCGACTGGGGTCTCGCGGAAGCGCTCGCGTTTGGTTCGATCGTGCTCGAGGGGACTCGAGTTCGCCTGAGTGGAGAGGACAGCGGTCGCGGGACCTTTAACCAGCGTCACGCGCGCATCTACGATGTGACGACGGGCGAGAGCGTGGTTCCGCTCCAGAATCTCAGCGACGACCAAGCCCCCTTCGAGGTGTACGACAGTCTCCTCAGTGAATTTGGCGTGCTCGGTTTTGAATACGGTTACTCGGTCGTTTCGCCCGAAGCGCTCGTGCTCTGGGAGGCTCAGTTCGGCGATTTTGTTAACGGCGCTCAGATCATTATCGATCAGTACATATCGAGTGCGGAAGAGAAGTGGGATCAGAAGAGCTCACTCGTCATGCTCTTGCCCCATGGTTACGAGGGTCAAGGCCCCGAGCACTCGAGCGCCCGACTCGAGCGGTTTCTTCAGCTCGCCTCCGAAGGCAACATGCAGATCGTCAATGCGACAACCGCAGCCCAGTACTTTCACCTCCTTCGGCGTCAGGTGAAGAGTACCGAAAAGAAACCGCTCGTCGTGATGACCCCGAAGAGTCTGCTGCGCCTGTCGGCGGCCGCCTCGGCCGTCTCGGAGTTCACCCAAGGGTCCTTCCTCGAGCTCATCGACGATCCCGCTCAGCCCGACCCCGACCAGGTGACGCGGATCCTCCTCTGTAGCGGCAAGGTTTACTACGATCTCGCCAGTGGACGCGAGAAGTTCGACGCTACGGGAGTGGCGATTTGCCGACTCGAGCAGTTCTACCCGGTCCCCGTCACCGCGCTCAGTGAACTCTTCGATCGCTACGGCAAAGCGACCGAAGTGCTCTGGGTCCAAGAGGAGCCCCGCAACATGGGCGGGTGGGACTTCATCGACGAGCGACTGATGGAGCTTCTCGGTCCCAATCAATCGCTCGGTTATGTCGGTCGCCCCTGGGGCGCGAGTCCCGCCACGGGCTCGCACAGCCGTCATGAAGCGGAACAATCGACGATTGTCGAGGCCGCGCTCCTCAAACCGTTCCCCGAGGCGCGCAAGGGTCGACCGGCGGCACAGGTCGCTCAGTGAGCGAGCTGCTCCGTTCACCCAAATTTATCGTTCCCGCGGCAATCCTGGTATCCGGGCTCCTCATCTGGTGGCAAAGTGGGGGGCCTCCGCAGGAACAGATCAAAAACGCGCTCAACGAGTGCACCGAGAGCTTCTCGGAAGCCTACCCTCGCGGGGTGATCCGACACTTCAGCGACGACTACTCCGATGAAAAGAGCCGGCTCGACCGAGCCGGGTTACGGCAGGTTCTCGTCGGGAGCTCGCTTCGACATCGCGACTCTGAGGGCCGGTTCTTCTACTCGGCGGCGCTCGAGCCCGGCTCTTTAAAGATCGAAGTCGACCCCGGCCACGAGAGTGCGACAGCCACCTTTTGCTTGATCTTCACCAAGGTCATCGACGAGAGTTCGGCGCCCGCCTGGAAACTCGAGGTCGAAACGGATTGGCGTCGCGAAGGTTCGCGCTGGCGGGTGCTGCGCTCCGACTGGAGGACCCTTCTGGGTCGGCCGATTTTCTGAGTACCCGCGTGATCATGAAACCCGGATGGGTTTGACCGGTGGCGATCGACCGGGTCGTCGAGGAATGAATCCGTTTGTACGACCCCGGAAGCGGGCGCTCAACCGGCTTGGCTGGTCAGCCGTTACGAATGCTAAATGCAGGATCAGGCCCAGCTAAATGCGGGATCAAGCGCAGGGACTGTAGTTAGGAACGCCGTGTATTTGACGAGTAGTCGCGCTCTTGAGGAGCAGATCGAGATCGCGCGAGAACGGGGTCGAGTGGGTCTCGACCTCGAGTTTCTTCGCGAACGCACCTACTACCCTGAGATCGCCCTGATCCAGATGGCGGTAGAAGAGTCCTATTTCCTGATCGACCCCCTCGACAAGTCGCTCGACCTGACCCCGCTCTACAAACTCGTCGCGGACCCCGAAGTCGTCAAAATTCTGCACGCGGCCTCGCAAGACCTCGAGATTTTTAACCTGCTCTCCGAACAGATCCCCCAGACGATATTCGATACGCAGATCGCCGCGGCCTTTGTCGGGATTGGTCAGCAGATTTCATACGCCGGACTCGTCGATCGCTGTCTCGGTCAAAACCTGCCCAAAGGAGAGAGCTTCACCGACTGGCTCGCGCGCCCCCTCTCGCCCAAGCAGGAGAGCTACGCGCTCGACGACGTACGCTATCTGATCCCAGTCTACGAAGACCTCGTCGGTCAGCTCGAATCGCTCGGTCGCACCGACTGGGTGAGACAAGAGTGCCGACGTTACGAAGGGCGCGCCTTCTACGAACTCGATTGGGATGAGCTCTACTCGCGGGTCAAGCGACAGGGGACGCTGCGCCCGAGACCGCGGGCGATTCTGCAAGAGCTCGCCGTTTGGCGCGAACACGAGGCTCAGCGCCGCAACATTCCTCGCCGGCGTGTCATCTCTGACGAAGCTCTCGTCGAGATCGCCCGCTCGCAACCCAAAGAGGTGGGCGCGATCGAAAGAATTCGCGGCCTTCATCCCCGCGAGGCCAAGCGTTCGGGGCGAGCCCTCCTCGAGACGATCCAGCGCGGGCGCGAAGTCGACGATCAACGGTTTCGAAACGATGAATCCCGGCTCAAACTCAGCGAGACGGAAACCTTGGTCTCGGATCTGATCTCTTCGGTGCTCAAAACGGTCTCGGCCGAGGCGAGCATCTCACCCGGCACTGTCTGTAATAACCGCGATATCAACGAGCTGATTCGGCTCTGGAAGGCGGGGAAGACGGGCGAGCATTTGCTCCTCAGGGGATGGCGCCGGGACCTTGTCGGTCAACCCGTTCTCGACTTCCTCGAGGGAAGACTCTCGATCTATGTCGACCCCGAATCGAAAGAGCCCCGGTTTACCCAGCGGAGTTAGGTCGAAGAGGAGGCTTCGGCCGCGGGTTCCTGAACGTCCATAAACGACGAGACCGAGAAAACCGCGCGCCCAGGTCCCGGTGGCCCATAACCGGGAGGGGTTGGCAGCGCGTACTTGCGGTGGGTATCGCGCCAGAGCTTGAGCAGACCGACGTGGTATTCAAGCGGCGCCGGACCTTGGTCTTTGCCGAGTTCCGAAAGCGGTTCTGGACACCAGACCGTAAACCGCGGTGCCACGCCTTGGGACATGAAGTAGTCGAGCCCTTCTCCAGTGCTCGCGAGAGCTTCGGTGACCGTATCGAAGCCGTAGGGCTTTGCCATCTCGATGCCCGCCACAAAATTCGGAATCACATTTTCAGCCCCAAAAATATCGCGAGCGGCGAGGATGCGGCGGTGCCACTCCTCCCGGCCGACATAGGCTTCCTTTCCTGGACAAATCTGCCGAAAGAGATCGGCGTCCCAAACTTCATAGTTCGGGTGGTAGATCTTGATACCGTGGTCGGCAAAGATCTTCTGCTCGTCTTCGGGCAAGGCCTGTGCGACCACCTTGCCCGTCCAGCGGCCCGGGAAGCGCTCCTCGATCGCGCGCGCATACGATCCGTAAAATTCCGCTTCCGATTGCCCTTTGAGCTTCTTTGTGATGCTGCCGCCGGTGAGCGTATAGCAATGGCTCACTGAATCGGTCTCGTGGATAATCGCTAGGGCCTCGAGAAGTTCGTCGAGTGGCTTGACGGTGCGGTAGGGGCGGCCCGCCTGCCGCTGTTGCCGGTAGTTTTCATTGATATCGCAGAAGCGGCACTCTTCCTTCCAACCGAAGTACTGGCACTTTCGATAAACGGTGAGATAGATCAGATATCCCCACTCGATCGTGGGGGCGACTTCGTGGACCGGCTGCCCCGAAGCGAGCGAGCGGCGGTAGTACTCGGGCACTGGAAGCAGTTCGATATCGGCCCACGCCTCGTTGCCGATCCGAAGCTCGAGAAAGTCTCCAACCAACTCGGCACGGAAGGGAGAGTCCGGGTTCACACGCACCGAACCGATCGACGGACGAAAGCCCTAAGCGCCTCCCGAATACCGAATCTCTTCGGGTGCTTTGAGGTTCTCTTCCTGGCCCATCGACTCGATCGATACCATGTCGAAGCTAAAGATAAAGTAAGACTTCGTTTTGAACTCGCTACAGAAGCGCAGGGCTTCGGAACTAAACGCAATCCCGGTGCGCAGGAGGTCTTCCTTGAGAATTGCTTCGCGGGGGAGATCGTCGTATTTCCGCTCGAGCCGTTCGTGCTCACGGCGGCAGTCTTGAGCGAGTTGGGCAAGGTCAGGAGAGAGCGAGCTCATGAGGGTTCCTCGAGCTGGTGGGAGGGGAGAATTGTCAGAGAGTCTGTTCAAACAGATCGTAGTGGGACCGCGTCATGCCGACCTTTTCGTAGACCTGTTTGGCGTGGGAATTTTCGCGTTCGACGTAGAGCCGGATTCCGCAGACGGTCGAGTCGGCCTTGGCCTGACGCACCGCCTCGTCGTGCAGCGCTCGGTAGACCCGCTGACCGCGAAATCTCGGTAAGACGTAGACACTTTGGATCCACCAGAATTGCGCATTTCGCCAATCGCTCCACTCCGAGGTAATCATCAGGGTACCGGCGGGTTCTCCCTCTAACTCGGCCACGAGATAGAACCCTCGGCTGGGGTCCTTGAGAACCGATTCGACTCCACGCTGCAGAGTGAGAGGATCGAGCTCTTTGCCCTCGGTTTCGAGGGCCATCTCGCGATTGGCGTGAAAGATCAGCGAGAGATCGTCGGCCCGAGCGCTGCGAACCTGAACCGGCATAGGGGACCCTCCTTCGGAGTCGGGGTTGACAGTCTCGTCCACTATACCGATCTTCGCCTCGAGATCCGGGCTAGTCGCGAAAGAACCCTTCAGAGCAGCCCGGCTCGCTCTGGAGCTCGCGGAAGGAATCGATGGTGGAGCCAATCTCAGAGATCAGCGTGCCAGGAGTTCAACCCGTGGCCCGCGGTAAGGTGCGCGAGATCTTCGAAGTCGGCGAAGACTTGCTACTCGTCGCGACCGATCGGATCTCAGCATTCGACGTGATTTTGCCCCGACCGATTCCAGGCAAGGGCATCATCCTCACTCAGTTGACGCGCTTCTGGCTCGAAAATCTCGCGGGCGGCCCGGAGCAGCTCCTATCGACCGACGCGGACCAACTTCCCGAGCCCTTCCGCACCGCCGCCAGCGCTTGGGGACCGCGGTTCATGCTCGTCAAACGACTCGCGATGTTCCCGGTCGAATGCGTCGTTCGGGGATACCTCGTGGGCAGCGGCTGGCTCGATTATCAGCGCACCGGCAGAGTCTGCGGCATTGCACTCCCGCCCGGACTCGAGCAGGCTTCAGCCTTGCCCGAGCCGATCTTCACGCCCGCGGCCAAGGCGAGCGAAGGGCACGACGAGAACATTACCGCGGCTGAGGCGGCGCGGCGAGTGGGTCGAGAACGGCTTGAGGAGTTGAGGGCTAGATCGCTCGAACTCTACGAGCGCGGCCGAGCTTGGGCCGCGGATCGTGGCATCATTCTCGCCGATACAAAGTTTGAGTTCGGGTGCGAAGGTCAGGGCGGCCCGGCGATTCTCGCCGACGAAGTGCTCACTCCCGACTCGTCGCGGTATTGGCCCGAGTCCGACTATCGCGTCGGTATCTCACCACCCTCATTTGATAAACAATACGTTCGCGATTATCTCAAGAGTCAAGGCTGGCAAGGGGAGGGCGCCCCTCCCGATCTCCCTGGGGAAGTCGTTGAGAAGACCGCCGAGAAGTACGCGGAGATCTACGCGCGGTTGACCGGAGCCTCGGCACCGATTTAACATCCCGCCCAAAAATCTGCTTTCGATGCGGGAGGTCGAGATTTCGAGCCCATTGCCCCGCGGAGCCCAGTTCCCGCGGAGCCCAGTTCCCCCGAAGCCCATTGCTACCGAAGCCCATTGCTCCCGAAGCCCAG
>CAYZYD010000014.1:0-16416 GCA_964482505.1 uncultured Planctomycetia bacterium
CAGCCCGAGGGATTCGATGGCCTTCTTGAGGTTGGGGTTGGGTTCCGACTCCCAGAGCATCAATTGGGAGGGTTGTTCGGTGAGCCGAGTGGCTACCCGAGTCTTGAGCTCCGTCGTGAGCTCGCCGTCGGGATCGATATCGAAATTGACGATCTCGAGGTTGGCTTCGCGGGCGAGGTAGTTGTAGGCGGGGTGATTGGCGTAGAGCGTTATTCCCGGCGTCAGATTCTTTAATCGCGCCGACAACGCGTCGAGCTCCGCCGCAAGCTTGGAATAGTTCTGCTCGAGCACCTTGGTTTGGTCGGGCAGCTTCTGCGAGACCACCCGCAGGATCTCTTGCGCCTGCGCCTTGGCGAGGCTCGGCGCAAGCCAAGTGTGGCCGTCGACGCCTTCGTGAGTGTGCTCGCCCTCATCGCCGTGTTTGTGAGTGAGTTTCTCTTTATATTTTAGCCACTGATCTTTGAAGGGATCCGCGGTCCGCACGACTTTGGATTCGGGCAGGAAGGCGTGATCGAGCCAGTGTTCAAACTGGGCACCGTTAGCGAGAACAAGATCGACCTTTTGAAGTTTGGCCACCTCGTCCGAATCGGGGTGCCACGTGGCGGGATCGGCGTCCTCGGGGAGTGGGCACTCGATATCGGCGAGATCACCGACGATGCGGCGGGCGAGGCTGTCGATGGGGGCGAAGGTCGTAGCGATCTGGAGGCGGCCCGACGAAGAGCCGGATTCGCCCGACGAACAGCCGAAAAGTACGAGCACGAGCAAGAGAGCGATAGAACGATACACGAGTCACTTATCCAATCCAGGTTGAGACGATCAACACGGTTGCGATTACCAGCCCGGCCGCGAGAACAGCGGCGCAAAAGATCAGCAGTAGCCCTTCGAAGAGCCGCAGTTTGATGAGATCTGCCCGAGTGCAACCGATCTTGCTCAGCGTTTCGAATTCTCGAGCTCGCATCTTGCTCGAGAGGCTCAACACGAGTCCGAGAAGGGCGAGGGTTGAGAGTGCGACGAGCCCGAGCTGAGTATCGAAGAGTTGTTTGACCTCAAACACGATCTCGAGGAACTCAGCCAACGTATCCTTGGGCTTGAGTGCCTCGTAGCCCAACTCGTCAAGGAGTCGGGTCCGCAGGATCGTCTCGGACCTGAGATCGGGACAGACGACGAGCAGTGCCGTGACGGGCCACGACTCGGGACCGCCGTGCCGGTGAAACTTATCGAGGTTTGAGCGGTCGATGGTCGTGATCTCCTCGATCCCGGGTCGCGCCGTCACTTCGCCCTCTTGCCGGCTCGACGTCTGATTCGGGTCGTCGGGATCGATCTCTTGGTGACCGTGACCGATTCCTGAGAGAACCCAGGAAGTTTTGATATCGGTCAGAATGACTTCGTCGTCGGGAGAGTGGCTCGGAGCGAAGATCCCGACCACCCGCATCTTGACCGGGTAACTCTGCGTGAGGTCGTAGACCTTGTCGCTCCGGGCGATCAGGGTCTCTCCTGGCTCGATCTTGAGAGCGCGCGCGACCCGGGCCCCGAGCACGCATTCACCGAGCAGCGTGGGGAGATGGCCCGAATCGATTTCGAGGTCACGGAGCTCGATGTACTCCGGGGTGGTCCCGAGTACTTGAAATTCGCCTTCGACTGTACTAACGCGATGGGTGAGATCACACGGGATCACGAGCCCGAGCTCTTGATCGCGGACGACTTCGTAATCGCGGTAATTGAGCGGACGATCGAGCTCGCCGCGGTAGTAGAAGGCGGCGAGCCAGAGATCGTACTGGCTTCCGCGTTGTCCTACGACGAGCGAAACACCGCGACTTCGCGCCTCAAACTTCTCGCTGGCGTAGCGAATCACAACTTCGGTAGCGACGGGGAGGAAGAAAACGATGGCGACTGAGGCGATCAGGATCAGGCTGCGCCAGCGGTAGTGGTAGAGATGTCGCCAGGCGAGATCGAGGATAATCACGGTCGGACCTCTCCGAGATCGAGCACCCGATCAAACCGGTCGGTCACGAACGTGTCGTGCGTGACAAAGATCAGCCCCGCGCGTCGGGTCCGGGTTTCGTCGAGCAGCAGATCGATCACAGCCGTCCGGTGCGCGCGGTCGAGGTTGCCGGTGGGCTCATCGGCGAGCAGCACCTTGGGCTCCCCGATCAGCGCGCGACCGATACCGACGCGCTGCCGCTCCCCTTGGGAGATATGGCGCGGTTTGCGTTCGAGCAAGGGTTTGAGGCCAAGCGCGCTCGCCACCGTTTGAATTCGCTCGGAGGTAGAAGTATCGGTCCTCAAGAAGGGGCGACTGACGCGCAGCTGTTCGGTGAGTCCGAGATTGCGGCGGAGCGTCAGATAGTCGAGCAGTTCAAACTCTTGAAAAATCAGGCCGAGCTCGGCGAGCCGCAGACGGGCGCGCGCACACTCCGTGAGTTGGCCGAGCGACCGACCCAGCAGAGTCACCGTTCCCGTGGTCGGCAGATAGATCCCACTGACCAAGTTGAGAAGCGTTGTCTTACCCGAGCCGCTCGGACCGACGAGACAGACCGACTCCCCCGGCGCGAGTTCGAGATCGGGAAGCTCGATCGGCGCCTCGCTGTGCGGGAAGCGGTAGCTGAGACCTCGGGTTTCGATCAGGAGTTCCGGTCCTTCCCCTGGCTCCCTTACCGACTCACCGTTGCTCTCAGAATCGCTGTTGCTCTCAGAATTCTTGCGGGCGTGGAGTGTCATCGAGCTGATTTCCATCTTCGATTCGAATCTGGTCGAGCACGGCGATCGCGGCGATCTTCCACTGCTCTTCGACCCGAGCGACGACGAACCGGGCCGAGTACTCGCTATTGCGCCAGTGCTTGTGCCCCCAGTGGTCGACAGTACCCGCGACTCGCCAGCGACACTCGGTTTGGTACGCCTCGGCCTTGGGCTCCCCGACGAGTTGAATACTGAGAATTCCCACGGTGCGGACCGTACACTGGACTGAATCCTCGGTTGCGATCTTGAGGCTCGAGATGATCTCGCGGTAGAGCTCTTGGAGGAGCCCATCGGAAACGCTGAGGGCGAGCGCGTCGTAGATGCCCTCTTCGGTGTTCTCGTCAAAGGCACGGTAGACATTGCGGTGAAGAGATTCAAAGAGTCTCTTCGCCTCCGGTTGGGTCAACGGGAAGGTATTCATCGTCTGCTGCCAAGAGTAGACCCCGCCACCCGCGAAGAGCGCAGCGATGACCACGACTCGAACTCGGAAGCGGTGCGACAGAAACGCGCTCCCGCCGATACCGGCTGCGGCAATCCAGAGTGCGATCGCGAGCCAAGGCCGTCGCGTTGCGTCGCCGAGCTGAAATTCGGCCACATCTCGGAATGAGGTTCCCGCGGGGGGAACTCGCCAGGTCTCTTGGTGGGCGGTTTCGGTAAACCAGAAACTCTGAAAGTCTTCTCGGCAGGAGACCAAGGCTGGAATCCGCACCAGGTCGAGCCCGAGCGCGCCCGAGAACTCATGCCAGGCGAGCGTGACGGTCTCGGGTCGTCCGTCGCAAGGGTATCGAGCCGAGATACCGACATAGTCGATAAAGTCGTTATCCGCGAAGGCGTCCTGAAACTCGAGATCGGTGACGCGTGGATAGGCGACCAACCCGTCGATCTTTACCGGAGCCGTGCTCTCGAGAAAGCTCGCGACCTGCAGACACTTCGCCTCAAATGCGATCTCGCCGAGTTCGATCAGGGAGCGGGGGTCATCTTGAAACCACTCTTCGTAGACACTCGCCTGCACGTGGAAGTAGAGAGTCAGCTCGACCGAAGCGGAGTCAGTCCCCGACGGGGCAGTCTTCTCCTTCTGGGTATCCCCAAACTTCTCCGTATTGTCTGACTTCTCCGTATCGCCTGAGGCGAGCTTTGTCGCGCGGCCAGATTCGATAGAGCCGCTTGCGACTCTGAGTTCGTAGTCGAGGGTGACCGGCCGGGGCACGTGACCCCGGGTCGTTTCTGAGGCTGCGGTTGAGCCGAGAAGGTGCGCGACAAAGAGGACTCCCGCAAGGACTCTCGCGCTCCGGGCACGGGGCGCGGGGATCCTCCGGGACTTCGGTCTCGAGCTTGAATTCGCGAGCCAGTTAGAGTCGCTCAGAGTTTGACTTTCTTCTTCGGTCGGTCGTCGTCGTCAGCATCGCCATCCTTCTTGAGCTCTTCGGGCCAGACGAGTTCGAGCTCGACTTGGGCCTCCGCTCGCTTGACCTTGACCTTCTTGCGAGCCTCACCCTTGCCGATCGCCGACACGAGTTCCCGCCGATTGTTAACCGGCTTGCCGTCGACTGCAACAAACGAATCACCGGGTTTGAGACCCGCCTTTTGGGCGACCGAATTGGGCACCACACCGGTGATCGCGAGGTCGTCGAGGTAAACGCCCATCCGGCGTCGACTCCGCTCGATGATGAGCTTCTCGCGCGAGAGCAGCCCATCCAAATTGGCGATCCCATAGGCACCAAGCGCCACCACGAGGGCAGAGTGTTCGAGATACTCGGGGAGGCAGAGATCGAAGGTATCAAATTGCGTGTGGATTCCGTGCATCGTTTTCGCTTTGCCCTTTTGCTGCCAGAAGAAGCCCGGGACTTTCTTCGCGAGGAAGGCGTCGTGGTCTGAGCCGATTCCGCGGGGCAGCCCGTTGTTTTCCTTGATCTCGAAAGGATAGCTCGGATTGAGGTCGAGGACGGGGGCGAAGGCGCGGCGGAAATCGTCCATCATCGCCGGGGTCGCGTCGATTCCGCGTACCACGTTGGGTCCCCCGTCGTAGACGAGCACCGCGGAAGTCCGGTCGAGAGTTTCGGGATTGTCTTCGATATAGGCGCGAGACCCGAGCAGACCTTGCTCTTCCCCCGACCAGAGCATGAAGCGAATTGTCCGTCGGGGCTTCGCCTCGGCTTGCGTCAGCAGCCGCGCCGCTTCGAGCGCGACCGCAACTCCGCAGCCGTTGTCGGTCGTCCCCGTGGCTCCGTCCCAGGAGTCGATATGACCGCCGACGATCACGTACTGGTCGGGGAATTCACTCCCGACGAGATCGGCCATGACGTTGTAATAGGTCACCGGCCCCTCGACGAAATAGTTGCGGATATCGAATTCGAGAACGACTTCTTCGCCGGCCTCGAGCAACTTCTTGATCTCGTTGAATTGTGGTTTGAGGAGGTTGACTCTCGGGGTTGTCGGGAGGTTGTCCCAGCTGAGATTTCTGGGGCTACCGCTCGTGTAGATATAGGTGTCGCCCCGAGTCGGCTGGATGAAGCCCGCGATACCGACATCTTGGAGCGCGGCTCGAATCCGGCGTCGGCTTTTGCGCGCCTCTCGGCGCATTCGCCCGCGTGGGGGGTCGGTCAAGACCCACTTGCCTTCGTAGATTTCGCCGTTGAATTGGTCGAGAGACTTCGGCGCGAGAATCGCCGCGGCCCGCGTGCGTCCCTGAGTACCCGCCGACCAGGCGGGGGTGCCAAAGTTGAGATCGAGCTCGCGAGGGGAGACCATGCTTCCCGACCACGGTCCGCGCGTAAAACCGACCTCGAATGTGCCTGCCTCGACCATTTGCGCATTCGAGAGACCGTATTCTTGGAGGAGTTCAAGCGCCCACTCGCAAGCTTGAATATCCTGAGGTGACCCCGTGAGCCGAGGCCCGATCCGATTGACGAGATGGTCGAGGCGACGGACCACCTGGTTCTCCTTTTGGCCGAGCTCGATGACTTTCTCGGTCACCTTGTCGGCAGCTTGGACCGGGGAAAAATGGGCACCGGCCCAGAGGGTGAGGCTCGCGACGAGGAGCCGGGGAACAATGCGAGTCATATATCCTACTTTCTCAAAGCAATCCGCTCTCCAGGGCCAGTACCAACTTATCGCCCGCCTCTCTGGGAATGCAAAGGGGCGAGATCAGGTTCTCAGCGGGGCGGCTCGCCCGTGAGTTCCGAGCGGAGTCAGATCTTGTCTCAAAAATTTGAGCCCCTAACTCTACGCTAGCCCGCTGATTGTGCAGATAGTCAGGGACGGGCCGGAGCGGATTGGGGTTCTCTGGGCCAGCCCTCGGGAGCTGTCTCGCGCGCGCTGGCTAGTGTCCCGAGGCCTGCACCGGTCAAGCCGGAAGAGGTCGGAACTCGAGTCACCGTCCGGACCCAACCGATCGTTATTCCGTCGAACGGCAGGGGGCTTTCGTCAGAGTGCGCCTTGATTTACCACGATCGACTCAATAAGATCCCGGGCTTTTCCAATTGACGCAAGACGACCAGCAGCCTGATTTAGGAATCATCATGAGCCGGGTTTGCCAGATCACGGGCGCGAGAACTCAAGTCGGGAATCGGAAGACGACCCGCGGTCTCGCCAAATCCGTGGGTGGGGTGGGTAAGAAGCTCACCGGTATAGAGTAGCGCCGTATCTAGGTCAATCTCCAGCGCAAGAAGCTCTGGGTGCCGGAACTGAATCGGTACATCACCGTCCGACTCTCTTCCCGGGCTCTGCGCACCATTACCAAAAACGGACCTTACAAGACCTTGCTCGCGGCCGGTCTCATCAAGCCGGCCAAGCCGCGCAAGAAGTCGTCTTAAGCGACAAGCCACGTCAAGAAGCCCGAAGGTGAACAAGCACAGAGGTATAAGTTATGGCCAAGGGAAAGAAACTCAATCGCGAGTACGTCTTCCTGCAGTGCAGTGAGACGGGCGACCTCAACTATCGCACGAGCGTCAACGTCAAGGGTGGACTCTCCGAAAAGCTGCGTCAGGGTCTGATGAAATACTCGCCTCGCCTACGCAAGCACACCTTGCACAAGATCAAGAGGAAGTAAGCGCGATGAAGAAGGACATTCACCCCAAGGAGTACCGCGAAGTGGTCTTCATGGACGCCTCTGCGGAATTCTCTTTTTTGACCCGATCCTGCGCGAATACCAAAGATACGATTACCTGGGAAGACGGCAAAGAGTACCCACTCGTCAAGCTCGACGTTTCTAGCGCCTCGCATCCGTTCTACACGGGTAAGCAGCGCTTTGTCGACACCGCCGGACGCGTCGAGAAATTCCAACAGCGGTACGCCTGGAAAGACGATTCGACCAAGTCGGTCCTCACCGAAGAGGAACAGCGCCGCGAAGAGCGCCGCAAGCAGGTCGAAGAGCAGCAGGCGAAGGAGCGGGAGACGATCACCTCGCGTAAGAAGGCCAACGAAGAGCGCCGTCGCCAGATTCTAGAGAAGAAGCGTGCCGCCGCGGAGGCCGCAAAGGCCGAGGCTGAGGCGAAAGCTCAAGAAGAGGCGAAGAAGCAGGAAGCGCAAGCTTCGGCTGAGGCGGCCGCCCCCGCGGAGGAGGGCAAGAAGACCGAGCCCTCCGAGGAGACCAAAAAGGAGTCGCCTCAAACTGCACCGCAGGCCGAAGCGCCGGCCGAGACTCCCAAAGCAGAGACTCCGGGCGAAGAAGAAAAGAAGAGCGAATAGCGATCTTCTTAGCGGAAAGATCAAAGCAGACTCAAAGGCCCCCCTCGCGGGGGCCTTTTCTTTTGGTAACGCCTCAGAGTCGGAGCGATTTGGGCAGATCGCGCTCGTCGACCCAGTGGTTGTTCCACGCCTTATAAGCTTCGAGCCGATCCACTTTCGGGAAGGGAGTCTTTGGCGATTTCTTAAATATTCGGGCGAGGGCGTGATCGGCGAGGTGGTAGAGGCGAAGTCGCTTTCGGTTGTCGATCGTAAGGCCTTCGAGTGATCCTGAAAGCGCGACCGGCTCGTCGGCTAGCATCAGATCGAGTAGGTAGGGAACCGAACGGACGTCGAGCTTGACGATCTCTTCGAGTACTTGATCAAACGGGCGCGTCGTTTCGGAGCCCTCGAGTTCGAAGACGAGCTTCGCGACTTCACGATCGGCCAAAGCGCTCTGCTTGACGAGACGCACCGACATTTGAGTGCCAATCAGTCGTCGGATCGCGTCGCGAGCTCGAGTCCGGTCCGGTAGTCCGTGTTTGAGCTTCGCGATGCGGATCTCTTCAGTCGCGCTACTACCCTTCGTCTCGACCGTCAGCTTGGCCTCGGCCGAAAATTGGTGCTCGAGGAGGACTTTGGAGTTCTCGTACTCAAAATAGACCGGCTTGAGATAACTCACGTCGACGGAGCCCTCGATAATGAACTGGGCTCGACTCCGTTTTTTGGTACGCCTCAATCCGTGGAGGTAGAGCATCCGCACGACGAGGGCTTCGGCATAGTTGGGCGATAGCGTCTCTTCATCCGTGCGCTCCTCGATCTCGACAAAGAAGCGGCCCGTACGCAGTTTTGATTCTGATTCGCCCGAGCCCGAACTTTTCGGTTTGGTCGGAGGCGGGGTTTGGGGTCCCTCCGGTGTTTGACCAGGCTGAGCAACTCGGGGACTCTGAGGTGCCGCGGCCCTGGGATTCTCGACGGTTGGCTGGACCTCGACAGTTAGCTGGGCCTCGACGGGCGGGGCCGAGAGAGATGAGATCGCGATAAGGAGCGCTAGGGTAAAGACTCCGGCTCCCGGGTGAGTTAGGAGCTCAGTTTTCGCTCGACGAGAATAGGTTGGGTGATCGGGGCGTTTGGCTATCGGCATCGTTCCAATTTCAAAGCTGGACCGGGGCAAGCGGGTTGAACGTGACGCTCCATTCTCAAGACGCAGCTCAAGCCAAGCGCTTCGCGTCCTAGCAGCCCGCCTCAAGCCGGAATGACCTTTCGGGCGGAATGTTACTGGCGGCAGCTACTGGCGGGCAGTTACTGGCGAGCAGTTAGGTCGTTCCAGTAACCGAGTCGTTTTAGTAACCTGCTCAGGTTCTTGGTGCTTCATAGCATAAACCGTCTCGAGCCCCTTTGAAATCGCTCGGCTCCTCAGTCTGGCGCGAAGCCCGGCCTCGTATGCCGGAATGCGCCTCGCCCCAATTCGACGTCAGTTCGCACCGTGCTCGCCCCAGAAAGGCCTAGTTCTCCCGGATGACCGCAACCGTCTCCAACCCTCAGCCTCTCAAGCCTTGGCGCTGGGCGGTTCGTGTTCCCCAAGTCGTCCTCGGCGAGACTCGGGAGCTCCTACGCCGCTTTTCCCAGTCGCGACCGATGCTAGCGGCGGTCACCCGCATCGAGTTCAAGAAGAAGTACGCAGGGTCGGTCCTCGGGGTCCTTTGGTATCCCCTCTACGCGGCGCTGCTCCTCGGGATGTACACCTTCGTCTTCACGGTGATGTTTCCGATCCGTTTTGAGGACGCGAGCTTTGGGACGTTCGATTATATCGTCATGATGTTTGCTGGCCTCGTTCCCTATCTCGGCTTCAGTGACGCCCTCGCTACTGGCGTGACTTCGATCAAGGGAAACATCGCACTTGTCAAGAACGCGATCTTTCCGATCGAGCTGATCCCGGTGAAGCATCTCCTGGTGTCGATGGTGGGGCTCCATATCAGCCTGGGTCTCCTCCTCGTGGTGATTATCCCCACCGACTACTTCGGTTGGCACTTGCTCTACCTCCCCGTCGCTTCGAGTCTCCTTTTCCTCTTTACTCTCGCGGTCGTCTGGGTCCTTTCAGCAATCGCCGTTTTGGTTCCCGACCTTAACTACTTTGTCAATCTGTTGCTGCTTCTCTTGATCTTTGTCTCTCCCATCGCGGTGCAGTTGCCGCAACTCAAATCGGGTGTCCGAGTCTTGATGTATTTCAACCCGTTGACTCATCTCATCGAAAGCTACCGGTTTGCGCTCCTGGGGGAGGGCTTTCGATTTACTCCTCTCTGGTGTGACGCCCTCTTTTTCGCCGCGAGCCTGGTTGCGGTCTGTGTAGCCGGCGCGTTTTTCCGCCGGTTGATGCCCCTATTTAGCGACTATGAGTAAGCGACGATGAATCGACCCGCGATCGCAAGCCCCGATCGAGCTTTGGCGACCGACGCCTTGACCAAGGTGTACCGGCTCTACCACAAACCGGTGCACAAGTTTCTCGATGTCTTCGGACTCTGTCCGCCCGGGAAATACGGTGAGCACGTCGCGGTCGACAACGTGACGCTCTCGATCGGTCGCGGTGAGAAAGTGGCTCTGATCGGGCGAAATGGCGCGGGGAAATCGACGCTTCTCAAGATGATCACGGGAACGTTGCGCCCGACTTCGGGTGAGATCTCCGTCCAGGGAAAGGTATCGGCGCTCCTCCAGATCGGAACCGGCTTTCATCCCGAGTTCACGGGTCGCCAGAATGTCTACGCGGGGTTTGCCCATATGGGTCTCACCGGAGCGCGCGCCGATGAACTCTTCGATCAGGTCGTCGACTTCGCCGAACTCGAGGAGTACATCGACCAACCGATGAAGACTTATTCGACGGGGATGGCGGCTCGGCTGATGTTCTCGGCCGCGACGGTCCTGGTCCCGGATATCCTCATCGTCGACGAGGTGCTCGGGGTCGGCGCCGCCTATTTTTCTCACAAGAGTTTCGAGCATATGCGACAGATGTGCTCGAACCACGATACGACGCTGCTCTTGGTCACCCACGATCTCTATTCGGCGATGAACATCTGCGACCGGTTTATCTGGATCGATCGAGGGAGAATCAAGAAAGATGGCGACGCGAAGAGTACGCTGGATATGTATGAGAACTCGATCAAGGAGCAGGAGGAAGAGCGTCTCCGGTTACGTAACCAGCGAGCCCTCGTCGATAGTGCCGCCGGGTACACCGGCGTCCGCCTCCGAATTGGGACGCGCAATGGGTTTGCGCTCTCGACCCCGCTCGCGCTCGCAAAGATCGCGCTCGAATACTCAGACGGTACCCGCAGCGAGCTCGAGGTTGCGGAAGGAGCGGACTCCTGGAATCTTCTTCCCGAGGGAAACCTCGGCCCGACCACTCAGGTGGCGGACCGGAAGTGTCGGACCCTCGCGTCCCACGGTTCGATCTACCACAAGACAGAATGGGTGGTCTCGCTCCCCCGCACCGAAGCGCTCTCTCGCTTACGTCGCGACTACGCCTATCCCGGGGCTGAAGGCGTCGACCTCGCGCTCTACACAATCGACGATCGGCGTCTCCTCAAACGCTCCCTCGAACCGACCGACGGCTGGCGAGAAGCGGTCTGGTCGCTGACTGAGCCCGGGCGCGGCGACTCGCCCGAACCCGCCGAGAGCGAGGCACAGGGGCAGTACGGTACCGGGGCAGTACGGATTGAGAGAGTCGAGTTTCAAGACCGGGCCGGCCAAGAGGTCGTGCAGGTGCGCCACGGCGATCCTCTTGTCATCGAGGTCGAACTCTCGACGACCCCTCAACTCCAGGAGCGCGAAGTGACTTTTGTCATCGCTTTCCACAAGAGTGGGGTTGCGACAGGCGCGCATATCCACCACGACCGGCTGCAACTCCCGGAAGATGACCGCGTGGTAATTCGGAGCGAGCTCAACCCTCTGCTGCTCGGGGGAGGTGAGTGGCTCGTCTCGATCGGGTTTGGCCAGCCCGACCTCTACCGCGAGGCTTTCAACCCCTATTTCGCCGTCAACGACCGCTGGTACCACCTGCTGACCCGAGCGCATAACTTGCAAGTGGAATCGACGACCACCATCGATCGCTACTCGCTCTTCCTGCACCCTGCCGAACTCCAGATCGAAGCCCGCTCGGTGGGTCGGTAAAAACCTGCAGTTTGACCTGATCGCCAGCGGCCCCTATGCTCGATCCGCTTTCTGCTTCCGGACCATTCCCCCGTGGGGGATGATCAAATCACTGGCGAATTGCGGATCTCGCAGACTAGACTGTGAATGTCCGACTGTGAGTGTCCGACGGGGGGAGTCAGAGCTCGAATTTCTCGAGCGCTCTCTCGATCGGCCGCAGAGCTGTCAGGCCGGCTTTCAGACGGGCTGCCTGAGAAGATTGTAAGAGCCGCTGGATGGTATTTGCGCTAATCGCTTTCAACTTGGTTCTGCTGGTCGCGATCGCCGCTTGGGCCCGGGGAAAGCTCCACAAGCAGGCGCAATTGAGCCAAGAGAAGTTCGATATTTTCGAGCAGCGGCTCGAAGCGCTAGCGCTCCCGATCGAACGTATCGCTGATCAAGTCAAGGCGCAGCAGGAGTTCATCCGCGCGCGAGCCAATCACGTTGATCAAGTGGCCGCCGATCCGTTGCTTCAGCTCCAGGCGGGAATGCTCAATATCGTCA
Organism: uncultured Planctomycetia bacterium; assembly: GCA_964482505.1. GTDB lineage: Bacteria > Planctomycetota > UBA8108 > UBA1146 > JAJFFE01 > CAYZYD01. Next base: position 12,082 of record CAYZYD010000014.1, read on the forward strand.
AGCGGATGGCGTTTGAGGCCGCCGATGACGAGACCGATCCCGATGAGGCTCAAGTGACGGTCCCGAGTCCGTTCTCGGTTTTGGATCACGCCGTCTGGGTTGAGGCGGTGCAACTCTGGCGCGAGCACGGGGCGCCGCTTATCCAGGACGCTCCCGATCGAGACTGTCCCGCCTGCCGGAGCTCCGATCACCTCAAAATCTTTGAGAGCTACGACGGGTTTCCTTTCCACGCGTGCCAAGCCTGTGGCACTTGGTTTGTTCCCAAACGGGTCAACGGCGAGCTCTTTGACCGCTACTTCAAGAGCTGTCCCAGGGGGGCTGAAGTGGCTGAGCGAATCGTGCGGCAACGACTCACCTCGGGACGTGAAAACACCGATCGAACCCGAATCAGCGGGTATCTCCAGGAGCTGGTCCCGTTGATCGACGAATGCGGCGGAGCGGGGCGCACGCTGCTCGACATCGGCTGCGGGCTCGGTCGCTCGCTCCAGGTGGCCGAGGAGATGGGCTTTCGCGCGCACGGGATCGAAGCCGATCCCGCGGCCGTCGAGATCGCGCGCGAAAACGGGCTTTCAGTCTCACTGCCCGGCGAGGCGATCCCCGAGAAGCGATACAGTCTCATCTCGCTCTGGGAGACGATCGAACACCTCGACGACCCGCGCGAAGTACTCGGAGGTGCCGTCGAATCGCTCGCAGAAGGCGGAATTGTCTCGCTTACTTTCCCCAACCTCAATTGTCCCACGGTCCGCTTTCTGCGCTCCGACTGCGTTTACGTCCACGGCGGTGTCACCACTCCGGGTCATATCAACTTGTTCAGCCTCGAGGCGATCGAAGCGCTGCTCGCCTCGCTCGGTCTCTCGGTGGTCGACGCCGACGCCCAGTACGGGAGCAATCTCCAGGAGTTGATGCTCTACAGCCTCGGTAAACACCGTGGCGCGATCGATTACATCAACGGCAGCGATCGGACCCACTCGATTTCAAAACGAGCGATGGAGCTGAATAGTCTCGTCGGGCCGCCGCTCGCGCTCGCCGAGCGAATTCTCTTACTCGCGCCAATTCTGCAGGTCTATGCTTGTCGCACCGAAGATAAACCGCGCTTCGCTCAGCGCGTGCGTCGGGCCAAGCAGCGGCGAGCGACCGAGATCCTCGCGCAGGCGGACAGTATGCTGCCGAGTTCCTTCCCTACGCCGCCGTTGCCCACGGGCGCCGCTCTCGATGAGCAAGAAGCGCGAAGCTACGAGGAACAGCGTTCGTAACGACCCGAGAATTCGGGGAGCGCCGATTTAAGGGCAGCTTGGGGAGGGGCTGCAGGGGAGTGTATCGGGCGTTGGATCACTGCCGCAGCTGCCGGCGGGAGCGTTTGGGGGAAACTGACCCTGAAACAGGAATCCGAGAAGTCGGATCGCGTCGGTCACATCGACGGCGCCATCGTCATTGAGATCGGCGGCGGCGAGACAGAGCGGAGCGGGACCGCTCACAAAGAGATATTCGAGCAGGGTGATGACGTCGGCTATGTTGACGAGGTTGTCGTCGTTGATCTGGCCGCGTTCAAACTCGGGGTCGCCGCTGAGATTGAAGCCGAGCCCAGCCAGGTAGTGCGCCATCACGCTGTTCTGTTCTCCCGCGGGGAGCCCAAAGAATTGAAATGAACAACCGATGAGCGGGCCCGCGGTGCTGGCGGGCTTAAAGACACCGCTAAAGTCTCCGCTCAACGCGTTCTTCCAGATCGGCCCCGACCCGGGTTCGGCAAGGAGGTCGTCGATGAAGTTATTTTGTCCGGCGTAGTCGACGATGCCAAAGCGCGACAGGTCGAGACCGAACGTGGAATCGAGTCCTTCGAGATCGAAGAGATCGCTGAGGCCGTCGTCCGCGCCAAAGATACCGTCGATCTCGTGGAGTGGAGTGATCGTATCGAAGGCGAACGTGTCGGCGCCTTCGATGTAAATGCGCCCTCCGAGTTCGAGGTAGTTGGCAAGCGACTGACCTTCGGTCGGGGTGAGCACCGCGTTGTTCGGCGAAACTCCGAGGACTACAAAGACCGCGTCGTAAGGGGTGAGATCGAGACCGTTGAGATCTGGCGTGGTTGTGACCGTGAAGTTGGCCGCCTCTACGGCGTTTGTTATCTGCGGAGCTCCGAGCACTCCGGTGGGTGCGAAGACCAACACCGCTCCGGTGATCAGATTGCCGAGGACGATGACTTGGCAATCGCTAGCGGAACCCGTGACTCCGGCCGATTCGGGTCGGATCGAATAGAGGCGCTCTCCGGTCGGGGCGCCTGAGTCGAAGTAGGTGGTCGCGTCTCCACTCAGGGTTGCAAGGGCTTGCCCATCCCGCTCGACGATCAGCGCGTTGTAGGGTTGGGGATTGCTCCAATTGAGGGTGACTCCGCTAGGGCTATCGACACAGCTCAGCATGGTTGGCGGTTCGAGCCCGACCACGTCGATCGAGCAGAAGACAGTCCCGCTCGGATTGCCGGCGACGACGCCGCGAACGTCGTAGAGGTAGAGCCCCAGCGGCACCGCGCTATCGACATAGTCAGACGCCGTCCCGGCAATCGTGTCGATCAAGACTCCGTCGCGACGTATCTCGACCTCATCGTAGGTTTGCGGATTGTTCCAGCTGAGAGTGACTTCGCTGAAGAGTTCCGAACAGACGAGGTCTGAGGGTCCCGGTAGAACGCCCGCCACCGGGCTCGGAGTGAGGACGGGAACCGTCAATTGGGCGGGAGCCCCCGGAGTGAAGAGTTCGAGGGTCGCGAGGCTCGGGGTCGGACCGGAGTTCGCTTCGAAGTAGAAGTTCGCGAGCGTGCCCCACCGCAAAGCGTTGGCAAACGGGTTCGCGGCGAAGTCGTCGGTACTAAAGCGCAAACTGCCCGAACTCTGACTGATGGACCAGGGGAGGTTTGAGTAGGGCTCGCCACTGTGCGTGCGGACGTGCCGAGTTCCCGCGGAGGCGATCGTCACGGTATCGTCGACGTCGAGCGAATACGCTCCGACGGCTCGGTCTGAATTGTAGTTGAGGATTGCGTACTCGTAGCGCCAGGATTCGGTGTCGACCTGAGTGACTCGGTAGGCGACGTAAAAGCGACCTTCACCGGGTACGTCGGCGATCTCGATCGTCACCTCGGGATCGATCGCTTGCCACGCGAAGAGGGCGGGGAGCTCGCGCACTGTTTGACCCGTCAGTGCGAGCGAGTACTCAGCGTCGTCCGCCACGGTTACCGGACGGTAAGAGGCATTGTTGAGATCATTGCTCGCCGCCGCGTCGTCGGCGGTTATGTATTGACTCTCGACAAAGTAGAGCGCGCCTGGGTTTTGAGTGGGGTCGACGTCGCTCGCGAGCGCCTGCAGCCGACGACCGATCACGGGATCGACGGGTGGATTGGAGGGTGGGTAGGGGAATGTTCCCGTGGATGCCACCACTTCGGATTTGGGACCGAGCCCGCCTTGTCTGCCGGTGAGAATAGCGCCGTAGGGATCCGAACAGCCCACTCCGAGGGCGCTCGTCCCGAGCGGGCTCGGGGTGCAAGTCGAGCACAGGTTACCCGTGAGAGCGGCGAATCCGTGCTTGAGCCAACTTTGACCGATCTGCTCGAAGCGACCATTTGAGTAGCGATAGAGGTTCTGGCTTATCACGGGATGCTCGGGGGTCGTTTCAAACCAGAGCAGATCCTCGTCGCCGACATTGCAGCTCACCGTACCCACCGAATAGGCGTAAATGCCTGAGCCGTCTGACCCGTAACTCTCCACCTGGTGAAGATCTCCTACAATGACGTCCGGTCCCGACGTCGATTGGCCGGATAAGACTTTGGACCCGAGAAAAAGAGCGACTGACCCGATGAGAATCGCGAGCACGGATGCCGAGCGCGGTACCATGATGTTTACTTCCGGAAGCTTGTGGTATGAGAAATCGAATGGTCGGATCTCCCCCGAAGATCCCCCTTCGTCGTTCACTGCGGTTGCTCAAGTTAGGCGGCACGATCCTCGAGGGCAAGATGCTCCCCGGTAACTCGAGTCTCTTGAGGAACTCAAAGAGTCACTCTCGCGACCCGAGAATCCGCTGGACTGGAGGATCTCGAGTTGAGAATCGAGCGGTGTCCTCGCATTGCGAACACCGAAGTGGTTTGGATAAGCTGACCTGAAGATATTAAGCGAAAGCGGCTAACAGCCCGCCCGAGAAACGGAGCGCGAGCCACGAGGGCGAGATTTCGAGGTTCCGCTCACGCTCGTTTCGCGGCAGGTGCGGATCGAAGGATGATCGACTTCGTGGCCGAGTCGATTTTTCGGCGGGCTGCTAGTGTCCTGTTCGGAAAGTTCGAGTGAGAACTCGGCGAGCCAT
>CAYZYD010000015.1:0-16371 GCA_964482505.1 uncultured Planctomycetia bacterium
GCCCAGATTGCCAACTCCCACCCTAAACCAGTGAACTGACACGTCATAAATCCTCCCGACAATCCACAAGGGCCCGACGACCCCGACCCCGAGCGGGATCCCGAAGACGATTCGGATTCTGAACGGCATCAGGGCTCGGAAACTCCCTACCTCGACGATTCAGATCTCGACGTCGATGAGGACTTCCTCGACGAGTGGGTGTCGAGCGAGGCCTCTGGCTACCCCATCCCCGAAGCTCTCCACTCGGAGTACAGCGGCGAGCCATTCAAGCAGTGCACGCAGTGCGGCGGTTCCCTCTCCCAAGCGTTTGCGTATCAGATTCAGAAGGTCTTCCGCGGGGAAGAAGTGCTCTTTGAGCTCGCCCTCTGTCAGTCTTGTTCGGAGGGCCTCGGTCGTGAAATCTCAGAAGAATCGCACGAAGCGTTGAGTGAGTTTATGCAGAGTCTGCTGACGAGTCACTATGCCAGCGATGCCTGCAAATCGTGTGGGATCCCGCGTTACGAGCTCGTTCGCTACAGCCGCGTCGCGCTTTGCCAGACCGAGTTTCTCGCTTACGAAATGACACTCTGTGAGACCTGCGAAGACGCAGTTCAAAACAAGCTGTCCCAGGAAACGCGAGATCGACATGACGACTTTATCCGAGATAACTTCCCCGGGGTCCCTTCCGAGCTCGACCTGAATCCGCTCAAGCTATTTTGAGACAGCCAAGAAGTCCGAGCCTCCGGCAAGATATCGGTCAATGACCACGCGGTTGTCAGTGGGGAGCGACGAGCGGGAAGCCTTGCGTCAGATGGAGGGCGTTTCGGATCAGGCCGAGATGGCTGTAGGCCTGCGGGTGGTTACCGAGCGAGCGTGCTTCGACGGGATCGTACTGCTCGGGAAGGAGCGCGGTCGGTCCGCCGAGTTGGATGAGCTCCTGAAAGAGCGAGCGTGCGCGCTCGGGTTCGCCGATTGCAACCCACGCGTCGATCAACCATGAAGTGCAGATATGAAATCCCCCTTCGCGCCCGGGGAGACCGTCGTCGAATCGGTAACGATAGACCGTCGGCCCGTCGCGCAAGTATTTGTCGATTGCGTGGACCGTGTTGACGAAGCGTGAATCGTCGGGAGCGATGAGCCCCGCTAACCCGATCCAGAGCGCCGACGCATCGAAGTCGGTGCCGTCGTAAGCGGTCACGAAGGAGTTGACGGCGGGCTTGTAGCCGAGTTCGGTCACTTCGGTCGCGATCGCGTCGCGCAAGCGGAGCCACTCGGCCGGAGCCCGGCGTTGCGTGAGCTGAGCGGCAATATCGATCGCACGATCGACTGCGAGCCAGCACATCACCTTCGAGTGGACAAAGTGCCGACGAGGCCCTCGGACCTCCCAGATGCCGTGATCGGGTTCGCGCCAACGGTGTTCCACCGCCTGCACGAAACTCGAAACAAGTCGCCAGTGCTCGCTTGAGAGCGGCGCACCCCGACGCAGAAGCGTATCGATCAGCTGGACGACGAATCCGAAGACGTCGAGCTGGATCTGCCGAGAGGCGCCGTTCCCGATGCGGACGGGTCGACTCCCCGCGTAACCCGAGAGTTCACCAATCTCAGCCTCGGGTCCGAGTTCCTGACCGGTGAGTGAGTAGAGGGGACGTAGTTGTTCGGGCGCGTGGTGGGTGTCGAGGACTCCGAGGAGCCAGTCGAGGAATTGGATCCCTTCGGAGACGCTGCCGAGCAGGGCGAGTGTCTCCGCGCAGAGGGCGCCATCCCGAATCCAGCAGTAGCGATAATCCCAGTTGCGAACGCCGCCGATGTGTTCGGGTAGGCTCGTCGTCGCGGCGGCGGCGATGCCTCCCGTCGGGCCGTAGATCAGCCCCTTGATAACGAGGGCGCTTCGCTTGACGAACTCGGGTTCGAGTTCAGGCAATTCGAGGCCGCTCGCCCAGTGTTGCCAATAATCTTGTGACTGAGAGCTTCGCGATTGGTAGCTGACCGAGCTCGCGCGCAAACTCGCCGTCCCAAAGCGGAGTTCGAGGGTGAGAGCCTGGTCGGCCTCGACCTCGGTTTCGGCTACTGCGGTCTGGTGCGGACCCTCTTCGACGAGCTTCCAGTTGATTCCGGGGCTTCGCAAGACGATCGGGTCGATCGTGTCGAGCACTTCGAGCCCGTCGGGGTGAACCTTGAGTCGAGTGGCGAGTCGACCGTAGTCAAGCCGGGGGGCGAACTCGATGCGCACTCGACCTTCGCCTTCGATTCGGCGTAAGAGATCGGTGCGACCCGCTCGCTGCTGAGGGCGCCCCGCCGAGGTGTCGAGAAAATCGATAACCCGAAGGCGGCCGAGCGTGGTCTCGACGTGAAACGAGTCGTCGAGATAACGCTGTCGGGGCTCGGCCGCGTCACTCGTTGGATCCCCGTCGAGGGGCACAATCGAAAAGTGCCCGGCCGTGACGCCGCCGACGAGCTCGGCGAAGATCGAAGCGCTATCGAGCCGTGGAGGACAGAACCAGTTGATCTTGGCGTTGGGCTGGACCAGTGCGGCAGTGCGTTGATCGGTGAGGAAAGCGTGCGATTCGATCGGGGCGGCGCTCTCGCCGGCGAGCCACGCCGCGCGCCGTTCGGTGAGCCGGGCGAGCAGCCGGGCGACTTCGTCCGGGTTGTCGACGCGGTACTGGGCCGCCGTTTCACCGTCTCCAACTTTGATCCCGACATCGGGTCCCTGGAGAAGCTGGAACGCGTCCTCGTCGGTGAGGTCATCGCCAAAGTAGATCACCGCGCTCGCCCCGACCCGGCTGCGGATCGTCGCGAGCGCCTGCCCTTTGTCGGTCGAAACGACAGCGAGCTCGATGACCTTTTTGCCGTGGCGGGTCGTTACGTCGTCGAACTGAGAAGGTCCTTCGAGTACCCGTTCGACGACGGAGGATTGCTGCTCGGGATCGACATTTCGGTAGTGGCAAGCGAGACCGGCGGGTTTGTGTTCGAGAAGCACGCCTGGGGTCTCGTCGGCGATCTTCTCGAGAGCCGCTCGAACCTTCCGAAGCGTCTCCTGCTCCGTTTCGCCCAAGCTCTCGCCAAAGCCGATATCGAATTCGCTTCCGTGGCTGCCCACGAGGTGAACTTGTCGCGGCGATCCGGTCAGCGCCGCGAGATCTCGCAAAGCCCTTCCCGAAATAATCGCGGCATGGGTTTGGGGGAGTGTCGCAAGCGTCTTGAGCGCCACCAGCACTTCACCGATCGGGAACGCGCGGTCGGGATCGGTCACGATCGGGGCGAGGGTCCCGTCGTAGTCGGAGGCGACGAGCAGCACCGGAGTTTGAGCTAAAAAGTCGAGGGCTTGTGAGAAGGGCTTCACATCGGTTCTTCGGTTGAAACAGCGCGACGCGGTACCCGCGAGTACGAGCACCGAGGACGCCGGAAATCAGTCGAGGACCTTACTCGGTGGCCGGGGCGATTTCGAGACATTGCCGCGCCCAGCGATGGATATCGTGATCGCTCACGACGTTTCTGAGTTCGACCATTCTCTGTTCGCGATCACCCTCGGGCAGTGTGAGTGCGCTGGCAAAGCGCGCGGCGAGACCGTCGATATCGTGCGGGTTGACGAGTAGGGCTTCTCGAAGCTCTTTGGCGGCCCCGGCGAATTGCGAGAGGATGAGGACCCCTGAGTTATCTCGGCGGCTTGCAATGTACTCCTTCGCGACGAGGTTCATTCCATCCCGAAACGGGGTCACGACCATCACGTCGGCGGCGAGGTAATAGTTGACGAGCTCTTCAATCGGGAGGCTTCGATAGAAGTAATGGACGCTCGCGCGCCCGGGCTTCCCAAACCGGCCGTTTATGTGACCGACAAGCTCCTCGACTCGGGTTCGTGTCTTCTGGTAGTCCGAGACCTCTTCACGACTCGGTACTGCGATTTGCACGAAGACGCAATTGTCGCGGAGCGATGGGTTCTGTTCGAGAAAGGTCTCGTAGGCGCGCAGCCGGACGTCGATGCCCTTGGTGTAGTCGAGCCGGTCGACCCCGAGAAACATCACTCGGTTTTGAAATTGCTCTCTCAGGTTGCGCACCGCAGCGTCGCGTTGCGGTTCGGTGGCGAGAGTCTGCAGCCGTTCCGCGTCGACCGATATGGGATAGGCCTCCACTCGAACCGGGCGATTGTTAAAGCGGAGCAGGTTGCCATCCCCATGGGCGTCGGTAAATCGGCGCGCGAGGCGGACGAAATTGCTCGCTCCCAGTTGAGTCTGGAACGCGACAGTGTCAGCGTGCAGCGTCCCCTCAAGGAGTTGTTTGCGCCACGGAATCTGGGCGAAGAGCTCTTCGGGGGGGAATGGAATATGGAGGAAGAAGCTGATCTTGAGGTCGGGACGGAGCTCGCGAAGAAACTGCGGCACCAGGTGAAGATGGTAATCGTGCACCCAGGCGGTCCCGCCCTCTTTAATATAGCGAGCCGCGTGTTCGGCGAATCGGCGGTTGACTTCGACGTAGGGATGCCACCAGTGCCGGTGATACTGTGGAGGCATCACGGCGTCGTGGTAGAGCGGCCAGAGGGTTCGGTTACAGAAGCCTTCGTAGTAGTTTTCGATATCTGAGGGAGAGAGCGCGAGCGGACCGAGCTGAATACCTTCGTAGTGAAAGGGCTTCGGGGCCTGCCCCTCTTCGCCCGCCCAACCGCCCCAGGCGAACTCTTGCGACCCGAGTGCTGACTTAACGCCGCTCACGAGTCCGCCGGGGCTCACTTCCCAGGTGTCGTTGCGATCCTCGTCTGCGCGCTGAATTGGAAGCCGATTGGCGATGACGCCAATTTCTTGCTCTATCGACATCTTCTTAGACTGCCAGTCCGTTCGCCAACGGACTTGTCCCTTGGTAAAGCTGCGTGAAATAGGAAACGGAGCTCGTGCCACGGTAACGTCCCTCGCACTCGATCGAAAGGTGTCGACTCAAAAAGTCCATACTCTGGATCGAAGGTGGACGTGGTCGCTGCCCAGAGAATAGACGCCAGCTTTCTCTGGAACTTCGGCTGTTTCGGAGCGGTCCCCAATCGCTTTCCGAAAAATTTTCGGCCCAGGACTTGGGCGTGCAGAGAACAGTCCGCCCGCGATGTGCTTCAGCCTCAACCGGAGTGACCATTTTGGGCGGGCTGCTCGTGCCCATCGACTGAGACGCTGTTTGTTACAGTGGCGCGAAGCGAAAGTTGTCAGACGTTGGTGGGGTCAGAACCCATTTGCCATAAATCGTAGCGGGCGAGAGACGTGTCCTACGGACTCGCAGTCGCGGGCTCTTGCATGATTCCCGGATAGGGTCCGCGCTGCGCCCCGATGAGTTCTCCTCGAACCCAGCGCGAGGGGTCCTCGGGGTGCCGACCTTCAAGTCGGATGATTCCCAAGCCGACGTGGAAGGGGGGTCGACTCTCTGAATACCAGACGCGCAAAGTCATCAGGGGATCACGACCGTAGCGCACCTCGCCGTCGACGACCGTGGTCGGGATCGATCCGATCGGAGAAGGCCACTCTTCCACCGCGGTCTCGATGTCGGTCGCGTCTTCGTAGTGAAAGGAGGGGCTTCGACCGAGTAGCTCGCCGATCGCGAGCTTCCAGAGGGGCGGCGGTCCGATCGCTCTTCTCATAATGTCGCCGAGGGTCGGATCGTCGACCGCGGCCGAGAAGAGCGGGGCGAGAGTCGCGAGCGAGACGAGCACGGCTCGCGTACGCTTTTCGGGATCGATGGGTAGCCCATTCGGTTGGCCCCAGTCGAAGGGCGTCCACTCAAAACACTCGCGCGGAAGATAGAAGCGGGTCCTTCCGACTTCGTGGGTGCCGACTTCGTACACCTCGACCAGCGCCGGCAGCGTCTCGAGTTCGAGTTCGTGTCGCTCCACTTCACCTGTCGCCAAACGCAGGCTCAGTCGGTAGGTTTCGAGTTGACTCGGAGCGGCTTCGATCGACATCCGGACATACCACTCGTGCCGCTCACCCGATTGAGCTCCTTCGAGACGGTAAAGCACCGAATCTCCGGGGCGTGGCCAGACGCTATCTTCGAAGACGTCAAAGCCAAAGTTGGCCGCGAAAGAAGAGGGGAGACTCCCCTCCGCTTGTCGAGCCGACCGCTGGGCGCACCCGATGAGCAGGAGCGAACCGAGACCGATGACCGCGAGCAGACTCGGGCGAAACCGTCCCGGGAGGGAGTTCTTGAAGATCTGCAAAATCGAAGGCCCGACGGGCGGGGGCGGGGTTGAGAGCGAGGCGGCCACGGTGACTTCCCGGTTTACCTTTTGTGGTCTTGCAGTGGCTCGCATCAAGGACTCGCATTTCTGGCTCGCAGCCGTCGAGCCGATCGGTCGGGGACGGATCGGCTGACGACTTGAAACGCCACGCTGAGAGATTCGAGGCACCGTTTACCGACTGCCCAAGGTCGGGCGAATTCGAGTCGGGCGAATTCTCAGGTCAACTGTGGTCAACACCAAAGCTGCGTTTCAGAATAAAGGGGGCCTTACTCGGACTCCTCATGATAGGGTCCCGAACACGCCCGCCAATTCCAAACTTCGCGAATTTCTTCTTCGTTCCTAGCCGCTTGTCCTCAAACCGCTTTCGGAAAGCGACCTGAGAGATTGGCAAGGCCTGAGCCGATCGAATGCGAGCGGGTTCGTAAACCAGGTCATGCCGTCAGCCCCCGCCGCCCGAGCCCGATGAGAGCGAGAGAAACGTGGGAGATCGAGAGGAGACGAGCGAGCGACGCCACGTCATCTTCGCCCACGGAATCTTGATGAACCGTTGGACCCTCTACCCACTCGAGCGGTCTATCCGCGCTCGCGGGCATCAAACGCACAACCGAACCTATCGATCGAGTAGCTTTCCGCTCGAGGTACTCGCCGATCGATTGGCGCTCACCGTCGAGCGCCAGCTCGCGGCTTGGCAGGCGGACACGGTCGACTTCGTGACGCACTCGATGGGGGGTTTGCTCGTGCGGCTGCTCTTGCGTCGACACCATGTCCCGCAGGCGAGGCGAGTCGTGCAGATCGTCCCGCCCAACCAGGGAAGTATGGTCGCGCGCTATTTTCGGGATTGGCCGCTCTTCCGGTTTCTTTACGGTCCGTCGGGTCAGCAGCTCGCCTGGGGCGCGGATCGACTCGAGCGACTCCTCGGGCTTCCCGAAGGTGTCGAGTTCGGAGTCATCGGAGCTCAACTACGCCACCGGCCCCGGCTACTGCCAGTCGCCCGCCCGAGCGATGGCGTGGTTCATTTGGACGAAATGCCCCTCGAAGGGGCGGCGTTCCGGTTACTCCCTTCGGGCCATAACACGATTCTTCTCAATCGCACCATGTATCGGGAGGTGGGGCATTTTCTCGAGCAGGGTCGTTTTACCGAACCGGAGTCACCGCTCAAATCGACGGCGCCAGCGTCGCGTGCGAGATAGGCTTTCGTCGATTTCGTCGGCGGCGCTCTCGTCCCCGACGGAGCGGTAGAGCTGGCTGAGTCGCGCCCAGAGCGCGGGCAAGTCGACGAGTCGCAGGGGCCGACTTCGAAGCCGCCGGTGCGGCGCGGCGAGGAGGGCGTTGGCTCTTTGGGCATGCTCGTGAGCTTCCCAAGTCTCTCCCGCTTCGAGGAGCACCTCGCCGAGCATCAGCGCGACTTCGCCGCTGAGATAGGGATCGACCTCGTCGAGTTCTTCTAAGAGTTTGGAGACTCGTCTCAGGGTGGGGAGCGCCCGGCTTTGATCCAAGGCGTAGGTGCAGCGCGCGAGTTCGTAACCCGCCCGCAGCTTGAGGAGTGAAAGCGCTTCGCCGGTCAGAGTCGCGGGGATACGACTCAGTACTTGCTCTGCGAGTCGTCGCTGTTCTTCCGGATCGAGGGGGGGGGAGAACGATCCGACCGCGCCCCGCGACCAAAGAAGTTGGTGAAAGAACCGAGGAACGCGGTATCGAGAACTCAGGTCTTCGAGAATCGAGACGGCGCGCTGATAGGCCTTTTGCGCCGCCTCTTCTTGATCGACCGCCTGGAGATTGATCGCGCAGGCCCGCAGGTAGGCCCCGGCTGCCTCGAAGCGTAGATCTGGGTTGGTCGCGTTTTCGGAAGCGAACTTCTCATAGAACTCGAGTAGTCGACCGAGCACGTTGGCCTGTTCGCGCACCTGGGCCCGACGCGGATTCTGTCGGGCGGGTGAAGTCGTTACGTCTTCGGCTTCAGCGAGCTCGATCGGCGCCCCGAACGGATTCGAGAAGCTCTCAAAGAGTTCTTTAAACGACGTCAACGAGAGATTCACATTGCGGTCGGCTCGATCCTTTTCGCGGACCACCGAGGCGAGGCTGATCGAGAGAACGATCGCGGCCGTGGCGAGCGAGAAAACCGCGATCGAGAGGCCCGCGGCGAGGGCGCGGTTCTTCTGGTAAAAGCGCAGGGCGCGCCGCAACGTGGTCTCTCGCCGTGCCCGAATCGGCTCATTGTCGAGGAAGGCCTCGAGATCTTCGGCAAAGCTTATCGCGCTCACGTAGCGATCTCCGGGGCGAGCGGCGAGAGCCATGTTGAGAATCCGGTCGAGGCCGACCGGGACCCGGGAATCGCGCTTTCGAGCGGGGGCGGGCGGGGCCTCCGCGATGTCTTTGACGAGCGCGGTGCGATCGCGACTCGAGTAGCACGGCTTCAGCGTGACGAGCTCGTAAAGCGTCGCCGCCAAGCTGTAGATGTCTGAGGCCTCACTCGTCTGACCGTCCAAAGCTTCAGGGGCGAGATAGCGCAGCGTACCGACGTACTGACCCGCCTCGGTCAAGTCTTCGACCCCTGAAAGCTTTGCGAGTCCGAAGTCGCTGACCCAGACGTGGCCGGTTTCGTCGAGGAGCAGGTTTCCGGGTTTGATATCGCGGTGAAGCGTACCCTCTTCATGGGCCGCAGCGAGGGCTCGAGCCGCTTGAGCGCCGAGCCGAGCCACAAACTTCCAATACCCATCGCTTGCATACTCGGGCCAACCTGGCGGACTGACCTCACGACGCAACTCGGCCAGGCACTCGTCGAGCCCGAGGCCGTCGATAAACTGCATGACGAGGTAGTGGAGTCCTTGTTCTTGCCCAACTCCGTAGATCGGCACGATGTTCGTGTGGTGCAGCCTTGCCGCTGCGAGTGCCTCGCGACGAAAGCGCTTGAGCGGCTTCTCGCGCAACAGTCCACTTTCGGGCAGAATCTTGAGCGCCACATGCCGCTCGAGAGACTCTTGCACGGCTTCGTAGACGATGCCCATCCCCCCCCGTCCGACTTCGCGCAGGATACGGAAGTCCCCGATCCGATCGAAGTCGAGCTGATCGGGAACGGGCCGTCCCGTACTCGCGGTGACCGAACTCGTCTTGCAGGATTCGACGAGTTCGAGCGCGGGGAAGAGATCTTCGATTTCCGCGGCGAGCTCGGGTTATCTTTGACAGTGCTCTTGGATCGTGGGGGCCTCGCCTCGGCGGGGCCGGTCGGGGTGTTAGTGAGGGACGACGTCGACGGGATGGCGTTCGTCTGAGTCCGCGAGGTCGTCGAGGTCAGCCACGTTCATGGGCTCAATCTCTCTTCAAGCTCCGTAGAAACTCGTCCCCGAGAGTTTCCCGTAGTCGTTTCAGGGCTCGGATGTATCGGTTCGATGCCGCTGACTTCTGGAGACTGAGAAGCTCTGAGACTTCATCGTTGGTGAGCTCTTCAAAGTGGCGCAAGTAGAGAACCTCTCGATCGATCGGTTCGAGCCGATCGAGGGCGCGCTGGAGCTGTTCGGCGGTCTCGCGTTTGACGACGACTTGGCTCGGGCTCGTGAACGAGCCGGCGAGTTCAAACCCGGACGGCTCGACTTGGTCGACGCGGAACTCGCGTTTGGCGCTGCGCTTTTGCGCCCCGACGTGGCGGCGATGAAACTCGGCGAGCTTTTGCATGACCAAGAATCGAACCCAGTCAGGAAAAGGCATATCGGGTCGCGTAGCGTACTTGGGTAGGCGACGCGCGATATCGAGAAATGCTTCCTGGAGCACGTCGGCGACCGAAATCCGATTCTTGAGCCGACGATCCATCCTCGAGGCGACCAAAGGCGCGAGCCAGAGACTGTACTTAGAATAGAGTTTTCCGAGCGCGCGATTGTCGGCGCCCAAGGCCGCCTCGAGATCTCCGGCGGAGCTGCCGCTGAGCTCGGCCAGCGGGTCGCGGTCGCCACCTGACTCTGCCAATAAAGTATTCCTTTGCCCTCAACGAGCAACTCGTCCGCGAACTCATTCCGGTTGAGATACGCGAGCCCGACAGCCCCGAAATGGGACATAACCCAAGGTATCACACAATCGACTCAGTTGCGGTTCGGGAATCAGCGAGGGTTGGGTCGGCCTGGAGCGGGGTGGCGGCCAACGAATCGAACGGGGAATTCCTGAGCGGTTGAGCACTCTCACCCTGCGCTCCCGCCGTCCAGGCGATTCGATCTTAGTCGTGGGTCGCCGGAGGCTATGTAAAGATCCCAGTATCCTCAAACGGGCGTTCGCAGTAGATGCAGATTCCTCGCCGTTTCGTCGCGGGTCGCCCGCAGCTCGGGCAGGGGAAGGGGGAATGTCTGACTTTCTTATCGAGTTCACCGTCGCGGAGATCGATCTCGTCGATCTTGGTCAAGATCTGATCGTCTGAGAGTTGAGCGTTCTCGCGCAAGAGCTCCCAGAGCGCCTCGCACTTGAGCGCGAGCGCATCGATTCGCAATTCGAGTCGACGAACCTCGTAGCCGACGTTGAGAGCTCGAGTCTTCGCTTCGCTCGCAGTGGAGTGGATCGCGTGGGGAACGTGGCTTCCGTAGTTCCAAAAGACACCGGGCATCTTGAACTCTTTCGTGTTTGGTTGCGACCAGCGGACTGTAACGGTTGATTCGGGTACCAACTCGCCGTCCCTCGACGACGTGGTCGGCGCCCGCGCTTCCTCGACGAATTCACCCAAAGCCCGCATTATTCACGAACCGCGTAGCGACTTCGCAGTAACGGGCTCGTGAAGAATGCGGGCCAGACGACGGCGCCTGAGCGCGGTTCTTGGGCGGGCTACTAGTGGATTTTCCCACTCGCTGCCACTGGGAATGCTCACCGTCCTTTTGTTCAAGATAAAGGATCTTGTCATGAAGGTCACCTTGACCAACGGCGTCATTCATTCTACTCGCAGAGAGGACGATTTATCGGGCCCTCCCAAGCTCCGCGTGACTGTTTCTTTGACGAATTCCGGTAATCCGTTCAATCCGGGTGCGCATCGATCCAAGTCTCTTTTGAACGTTTCCACCGGCGGCTCGCCTTGGGTTGGCGCCTTTGATCAAAATCGGCTAGTCTCAACACAACAGCGACTCGCATGGTTCGTATTGGCGGCACTGAGACACTGGGTTACTGAGAAACACTGGGTTACTGAGAAACACTGGGTAGTTGAGTCAAAGGCTGCACCTGGAGAGTCGATAGAGTTGTGGGAGCGTGGGTTTGACCTGCGGTCTCGTCGTTCCATAGCGCTCGTTAGCTCTCGTTAAGTTGTGACTGCGGTTCTGATTTTTCATCGCTGACGATTTCAGAATTGTGCGGTCGGACCGCCTAGCGAAATTCTTCTCGAGACTTCGGTTCGACGACAAGCGCCTCGGCGAGAGTGACAGTTGTCTGAGGGTGGGCAGCTGTCTCAGGGTGGCGGAAGCCTGGGGCTGAGAGAGTTCTGAGGACGGGCAGAGAGCCGGTATGCCAACGGAAGATCATCTCGCCGCGCAGGGGCGCGCCGGCGATGAGACAAATCGTGATCAACAAGCCGCTCCCCAGAGCGAAGGCGATTATCAGAAGCAGGCCGAAGAGCTCACACAAAAGTTAACGCGCGCGTTAAATCAGGTCTTCGAGGAATCCGTCGGTTCGTCTCCCCGTCCGATTACGCTTCGTGACAAGCTCGGCCTCGATAAGTCGATCGCCAGTCGTATTCTTCGCGCCCTGCGCTCGGAGGGAGCTTTCGAGTTCCTCCACCACGTCCCCGCTCCGACGGGACTCAGAAAAATCATGAAGTCGGCGAGCAAGCTCGCTTCGGAAGGGTCCATCGAGACGCTGCGTGCTGCGATCGAGGATTACGACCTTTACCTCGGTACTTTCGCCGGGGGGCGAGCTGGCTTGGAGGCGGCGATCTCGGGCTTTATCCCCGAGGTCCGTGCCCGGGGTGAACAGCAAGCAAGCCAGAGCATCTTCAAGTCGATGAGTTTTCTCCTCGGTTGCGAGATCGAAGGGGTCTACGCGGCTCGGATCCACTGGTGCGACGGAGATCAGCGTAAGATCGCCCACTGCTGGACGATTCAGGGATTCCGCCGGTTTCGTGCGGGCGCTTCGATGCTTGTCGGAGGGCTTCCCAAGGAGTCGAAGGATGGTCGCCTCCCCTCGACCATCGACGGGCAAGCGACTGACGATCTTCGCGACTGCTGCTTGAGTCCGTTTACCACCATCGACCCGCTATCGCTCCAAGTATTAAATGGGCCGAACCGCAACCTTCTGCTCTTCGGGGAAGATCAGCCCAAGATCAATGAGCCCGTCGACCTCAGCTTCGGGTTGGTCGAGGATGCGGAGCAGCGTTTCCGCAGCGAGGGAAAGGAGTACGATCGCTCGACCTATCTCTCGCGCAAGCCGGCCCGCGCTCTCGTGATCGACCAGTTCGTGGCCTCGGGCTGTTTTGTCGAGGGACCTCCGCAGGTCACCGTTCGACTCTCGGGCGGGGCCACTCGCTTTTCAGAAACACCCGAAGCGAGCGACCTCGAGGCGCTCGATCTCCAGGTAGACGTGCAAGAGCTCGCGACCGACCCCGATACTCTCGAGACATCGGCGGTGCGCAACGTACCCGAGCGGGTCAGTTATCTCTTTTCGCGTCTCGGTCTCGACCCGGCCCAGTTCAAGCTCTATCGCGTGAGCGTGCTCTATCCGATTCCACTCGTCGAACTCAGCCTCTGGTTTCAGTTGCCGACTCGCTGATATTCAACGAACCCTCTCCTCGGAGTATCTCCCGCCTCAGCGTGTCAGCGATGAGTCTGTGAGGGAGACGTGGAGTTTCAAGCGATCAGGTCGTCGGCCGCTCAAGCCGGGCACGCCGGAACTCGTGGACAGGTCGAAAGAGCTTGGTGAAGTCGGCCGCTTTGCGCCAGGCGCCGTCATAGTTCACCTGCAGTTGACCGTCGTAGTCCAAGCAGATCGGGTACTCGAGCCAAATCGCATCCGAAGAGACGATTCTTAAGGAACCGCGCGCTCCGTCGGCACTCTTCTCGGGTTCGACCGCGTTGGTGATGCCGTAATCGTAGGAGTCGCGACTTGGGATCCGCCTCGAGAACAGATTTCCCGAGTAGTTCTGACGCTTGACTCGAAGCGGCTCGACAAGCTCGACTTCGACGACCGCTTGGAGTGTGCGCAATTCCGCGGACGCCAGTCGGGTCGGCATACTATCCCGGAGCGGGATCAATTTGCCTTCGGCGAGTGCGCGGAGATCGGCGAGTTTCTGAGCCGTCGGCTTCTCGATGGAGGCCACGAGCGACGGGAGCTCGACGCCTGGCTCGAGAACAAATTCGAGGTCGATTCCGAGTTGTTCGAGTGAGACGGATTGCGTCCCGGGCGCAGCCGAGTCGACATGCTCGGGGGCATCGACTTGGGAAACAGGAGCGAGCTCCAACGACTCAAGCGGGCCGGAGTCGACGCTCTCGGTCGAGCGTGCCAGCGAGCTTTCCGTCTCTTCCTGCCAGCTTCTTCGGTCGTCGAGTCGAAAGGCAAAGGCCACGAAGCCCAAGATTCCAAAAATTGAGAGCGCGGCGATGAGTTTCATCGAGTACCTCCGACTGTGGGGGTTGAGGGTAATTGGGAGGGAAAGAGCGCCGAAGCAACGAGAGGTCGGCTCGAGAATCGATGAAACGGTTGCCCGAACCGCTCTCCCGCGAGAAGCGAGAGCGCCAGGCTGAGCCAGATTGAGGCGAGGTAGTTCCAGTCGTCTCCGAGGCCGGCGTAGAAAAAGACCAGGTGGAGAATCCGAAAGAAGATCGCCGAGAGCGTCAGCGCGTAACTCCGCAGCATCCAGATAGCGTGCTCGCGAGTTTGACCCCGCTTGAGTCGACCGAGTCCGACCCAGGTCGCCAGGATCCAGAGAAGGTCGGTCAGTAGGAAACCGAACTGACCCGCGAGGCCACCCCGCGCGTGCAGACTCAGGTAGAGGCCGGTGGGTGCCGCCCAACCGAGGACCGTGAAAACGTAGATCCATCCGAGGAGTCGGTGAAGCTGACGCGATCTGCGCGTGAGGAGGTTCCAAGCGAGGAGAGGGCCGAGTCCGAGGCAGACGATGCCCCCCGAATCGTGGACGTAAAAGGAGAGCTGCCAGCGCTGCGTCTCCGAGATCGGATCCCGCTCGGCGAAGAAGATCGAGTCCGCGGCAAAGTCGAAGTAGGGGAGCGTACTCAAGACGAGGAGCACCCAGCCGGCGAGAGCGACGAGTTGGAGTGACGATCTGAGAGTAGCGCCCATGACGAACCTTCCCGTTTTGAGAAGTCTATGCTGCCACGGGTTCGGTGGGGGTAACGACCGCGTAACAATGGGGCGTTATTTGCTCAGCCTGGTTGCGCTTTGGTTCTTCTCCACGACTCTCCGGGCGGGAAACCGATCCGATCGATTTTGCTGAACGACTCATAAGGTAAGGCGAGCTTTGAAACTGCGAATTTTTCTGCTAGCGATAGCGATCAACGTTTGGGTATCCGTCGGTTGTCAGAACGTGCACCGGTTGTCGGGTCCGGGTGGCCTCTTTAGCACAAGCGATCTCCAGGGTCCCAATCTCCCGTTTAAGACTCTGGGCGGGAAGCAATTTTGGCGCGACGAACACGTCGTCTCGGGCTGGCGGATTCAGCGGCATATCTTTACCGGGCATTACCGGCTGCTCGACGCCCGAAATATCCGCAGCGCCTGGGGCGGGCGGATCGCCTGTGAATCGGTTCTCGATCGGGCTGGAGTCGTTCGAGAGCCCCAAGGACGGGAACTCGTGGTGATGCTCCCGGGACTCGGTCGGTCGAGAGATGCTATGAAGGGGATGGCGCGGGGCTTTGAGGCGGCGGGATATGAAGTCTGGGCTCTCAACTATCCATCGCTCTTCGGTCGAGTCGAGGATCACGCGCGCCAGATTGGTGAGCTCCTCGAGCACACCGAGCAGTTTGAATCGATCTCGTTTGTCACCCACAGCCTCGGCGGTCTGGTCGTTCGCGAGTTGCTCGGACAAGCTCCGCAGCAATCGTCCGCGAGTGCTTGGTACGAACGGACTCGGGCGGGTCGGGTCGTGATGGTCTTCCCTCCCAATCAAGGTGCGGTCAAGGCGGATCTCTGGCACGATCGCTTCTGGTTCCGGCTCTGCCTCGGCCCGAGCGGCCAGCAACTCACGAGTTGGGTGGCGCCGAACTTTCCGGTCCCCGAGCATGAAGTTGGGGTTATCGCGGGGGGTCGACTCGACGGTCGGGGACGTAGCATCTGGATTGGTGGAGATGACGACGGCACCGTCGGAGTCCATGAGACCCACCTCCCCGGTGCCGATCACCTCATCCTGCGAGCTGGGCACACGGCGGGCGTCAATCGGACAGAGGTTGTCGCCGCCGCGATCCGTTTTATCGAGTCGGGAGAGTTCTAACAGAAGCGAGGGTAAGGGCGATGGGGTAAGCGACCGCTACCTCATGATTGCCGGACTTTTTTCTCGACCGGGGTCGGCTTACAGAGTTGGCGCTTGGAGTGGGCGGATCGAGCGCACTTGCGACAGACGAACCGCGGTTCGTCGACGAGTTCGGACAAGAGATCGAGATGCTCTTCGATATCCGATTTGGACCAGTCACAGAGGGTCTTCTGGTCGAGCTTCTTTCCCATGAGCTTCTCTCTCGTGATCTGCCTCTCGAACCATGCATTACGAGCGGGCCTTCAAGAGCTCAGCCCGTCCGCGTACTGAACCAGGCCCGCCTCGGCGTCGCCAGAACGTCCGGCGGGGCTCTGAAGCCGGGCCTCTCCTTCAGCCCTACTCAATCGACTACTCACTCCTGTCGAGAAGCTTCAATTGGGGTCGATCTTTCCCTGGAATCCGGGCACCCTAATTCTTTAGGTCGATGACTGCTGTCGGCGAAAGGAGTTCAGCGCTCCGCGGGAGATCAAAACCGCCCCGAGCTCCGACTCGACCTCCAGGGATGGGTTCGTCGGGCTTGTCCTCGAGCAGAATCTTCTTCGGCCTCGGCATCTCCTTTGGAACGACCTTTGGATCCGGTTCGACGCTTGGTCAGGCTACTAGGAGGCTTGTTGCAGGCAAGAGGCCGACCCGTTTTCCACTCTATCGGTCGTTCTGCGCATTCCCAACTCCAAGCCGGCGCGATTTTTTTGATTTCGCTGAGTCATGATGCCGCCTGGCCCGAACACGAAGCCCTGACAGAGGTCGACTC
>CAYZYD010000016.1:0-5961 GCA_964482505.1 uncultured Planctomycetia bacterium
GGAGGTCGAGGGCCGGCGATTCTTGCTCGAACTTTTCGAACAGGACACTAGTGGCGGGACGCTACGAGATACCAATCCCAGAGTTTCTCTTCGCCCGGAAAATAACCCCAACCCATGGCGCGCATCGCGCCCCAGCCGTAGGGGATCCGCTCGAGGCTCTCAATCTCGATCTTCGCCTCTTTTGCCGCCGACTCGATTTCGTCGCGAGAGAGGTACTTCTGGACCTCGCCTTCCGCGTATTCAAAGAGACCGTCTTCGCGCAGTTGGCCGAGACTCGAGAGATCGCAACCCCGGCGATCTGCGAGCTGGAAGAGGTGCTCGGTCGCCTCGAAGGCGGGGACGACCACGAAGGCGCGACCTCCGCGGCGAACGGTCCGGAGAATATTCGTCAGCATCGGTTGCGCCTCCTCGGCCCGGCTCGGACAGATCGCATTGACCGAGAGCGCGAGATCGACAGATCGCGAGAGCGCTCCAAGCGCGAGGAGGTCGCCTTGAATCAGCAGCGGAGAGGGAAGGCGGCGCTCTGCTCGCCAAGCCTCGGAGAGACGTTCGGACGCGCGGCGCCACCAAATCGGAATCTCGACTCGACCCGAGCCGAGACGGTCGGCGCAGCGCTTGAGCATTCCTCTGGCGTAGTCGAGCCCGACGACCTGGACTCGAGCATTGAGTTTGGCGGGAATCCGGCGCAGGAGTTCGATCAGACTATCCCCAGTGCCGCAGCCGAAATCGACGGCGAGATATCGCTCGGAGTCCCGTGACTGATCGTTCCAGTCCCGAAGTTGGGCTTTTAGATCGCGGGGTAAGCGGAATTTGGTCGCATGGCGAAAGGGCGTGATCGTGTCCGCCTCGTAGTGGGAGGCGAATCGGCTCCAGCTCCGCCGTTCGGAATCCGGCGGTTGGATCATCGGGTCCTTTGAGTGGGCAACGGTCGATACCAGGCCAAGGAGGTCACCCGTCGCGTGCAGATCTTGTGGGGGTCGCTCTCGCCTCCTGCTCCCACTTAGCGATCAGGGCTTGAAACTCGGGATCTTCCTCACGCGCTTGCACGGCGGCGACGACCGCACTCTGCTCGGCCGGGGTGAGACTCGACCAGCGGGTTATCTCTTGAATCGTGCGAAGACAACCCTTGCAGATCGCTGCTTCGGGGTCGAGTTCGCATACTCCGATACAAGGGGAGGGGATCCATTCGTCCATGGTGCTCTTCGGGGTAAGGTCTGCTTGCTAAGATTCCAGCATGAGAGGCCGCGCGGGCCGTCCGGTTAAAGTGCCTTAAGCGCGAGGCTGGTGTATTGGCGCTTACGGCAAGCGCTCTCGGCATGTGCAGAGCGAAGGAAGATCGACTTCGTGGCCGAGTCGATCTTTTCAGGCGGGCTAGGCCAAAATGGGCTTCGCTCGAGCGTTATCGACCGGGGGTTAATTTCGGTCGAGTTCTTCGAGACGCGCTTCGATTACCGCGTTCCACGGACCGATGTCTCGGACCCCGCGCAGCTTTCGCAGGGCGCGCCTCTCGGCCTCGCGCGAGGGCAGGTAGACGATTTCATGGCCGAGGCCGCTGATACCCGCCCCATCCTTGAGTCTCAGGATACCACAATAAGTGACGCGGCCGGCCTCAACCTCAGCGTGGGCGTCGACGGGCAGATCTTCAAACGGGAAATAGTAGCTCCAGTCCTCCCAATTGTTGAGAAGACTCTTGTCGACGTGGACCCGGCGGGGAACGTAGGTCTCGGGTTTGACGACAAACACCAAAAGATCTTTGAACTCATGACCTTCGATCGGGTCGTCGTAATCGGAGACGGTCGCCGCCGTCCCTTGCCGCGCTCCAATCGTCGACTTGATCCCGAAGAGGTAGCGCTTCTCAAAGTCGATCTCAAAGATAAGGAGTCCATGGCTTTCGGGTCGACCGGCGAGGTCCGGGAATGATCGACAGCCCGTCGCAAAGAGGAGAATCACCGAGCCGAAGATCCAGCCGAGGGTTGCCCTTCTTGGATCGGAGCCGCTCGCAAGACGGTATCGAGGTGGGGGAGTCGTTGAGATCCGAAGAGTCGCCATAGCGCCGGAGTATTTCAGGGGGGAGCGGGCGTGTAAAGGACTTCGGAAGGACTTCGCCTAGCCTTAGCCTAGGGCGTTGCCGATCTCAAAGTCCTTTCACTTCTCAGCAGCTGTGACGCGGGGCGCCTCGACCCGCAAACCGACGCGGCCTGACCCGAGCCCTACTAGAAGTAGGGCTCAGAGAGGTGATTACTCATCTCTGAGGTGCTCGACCAACCAACGACTCGCGATTCGAGCGGCTTCGCGAAACTGCGCCTGGACGCGGTCGGGGCTGCCGAAGGGGTCGGGAAAGGGGAGGATTCTCAAATCGCCGTCACCGAGTTCGACCTTCTCCTGCTTTCGCCAAATGACCTCTCCGTCGGAATCGACCAGGGTTCCGCTGACCGTGAGCCACGGGCTCCATTCGTCCGTCGTGAAGGTTGCTCCTTTGATTCCGTAGGAGGCTTCGAGCTTGAGTTCGGCGTCGGCGGGGCTCTCTTCCTCTCGGTGCAGTGCGCCAAAAATCTTCTTCAAGTGGGCGAGACGCGTGAACTCTTCGCCGACGAGCTCGGGTACGTCGACTTGGATATCTCGGAATATTCCGCGCAAGCGATCTGATTTCTGGCGCTTGAGCTTCGGGTAGTTCCAGATCTCGAACAGGATTCCGATCGGTGCGGTGTAGGGGTTTCCGAGCAGGCTGTTACCCCCGTCGATCTCGTACTCGGGGGGGAGCTTCCCCGTGTAGGTTACGTCCCCCTCCTCAATCTCGAGAAGTCGGATCGTACCGCGGCTCAGCGCGCTTCGTTCTTCGGAGCTCGGAGTGACGGTGTAGCAGCCGCACGCACACGCGAGGGCGAAGACGAGTGGAGTGTAAAGGCAAAGAGATTGAACGCGGACCCGCATGGCGGCCCCTCTCATGGTCAGGGTTTCAATTCCTTCCTAGCGATCGGCCGATAAGCGGGATGACTTGACCGAGAACTCAGAGGAGCTTTAGCGCTCCTTCAGCTGCCCTCTCTCGAACCGCGACTCGAAAGCACTTTTCGGGCGGGCGGCTTATTGGCAAAATCAGTCGGTTTGAGCCGCTCATTCGGCGAATTCGCGAGCTGATCCAGACGCAAGGATCCTCCTTGCGCAGCTATTTTGACCCTGACTATTTGAGATCGAGAGGTGAGACAGTGACAGACACCGCCGCCCCACAACCCGAGGCTAAAGATCGGGAAGAGTTCCACTACAAAGCCGAGGTCCAGAAACTCCTCGATATCCTCGTCCACTCGGTCTACTCCGCGAAGGACGTCTTCGTTCGCGAACTGATCTCCAACGCTGCCGATGCGCTCGAGAAGGTCCGGTTCGCCAAGGTTCAAGGCGAAGAGGTCGTCGATTCGGCCGAGGAGCTTGGAATCTGGATCGAAACCGGGAATGAAGAGGACTCAGAAGAAGCGAGTCCGGAGGAGGCGTCCGAAGCGCCTCGCATCCTGACGATCCGCGACAATGGCATCGGGATGACGCGTGAAGAGGTTACCCAAAACCTCGGGACGATCGCCCACAGCGGGGCTGTTGAGTTCCTCGACCGGCTCAAAGAGGGTGAAGGCTCAGGAGACGTTAATCTGATCGGGCAATTTGGGATCGGCTTTTACTCGGTCTTCATGGTGGCCGAGCGAGTCGTCCTCACCACGAGGTCGGCGGACCCAGGCGCCGAAGCGGTCGTTTGGGAATCGGACGGCCTCGGATCCTATACCGTCGGAACTCCGGCCGAAGAGGTGCCGCGAGGAACCCGAATCGAGATTCACCTCAAGCCCGACGAGGCGCGCTTCCAAGAGTCGTTCAATATCGAAAACGCGATCCGCAACTACTCGAACTTTGTCCCGTTCCCCGTGCATGTAAACGGCGAAGTGAAGAATAAGGTCAAAGCGCTCTGGCGCGAACCCGAAGGACAGGCTTCAGACGAGGACTATAGCGAGTTCTATAAATTCATCGCCTTTGATCACCAGGAGCCACTCCAGCGTCTCCACTTTCAAACCGACTCCCCGCTGCAGTTTTCTTCACTGCTCTACGTCCCTCAGTCGACCTCTGAGACTTTGGGATTTGGAGAAGACGAGGTGAGCCTGCAGCTCTATGTCAAGCGGGTGATGATCGACAGTCAAAATTCGAATCTCTTGCCGCGCTATCTTCGGTTTGTGCGCGGGGTCGTCGAGTCCGAAGATCTTCCGCTCAATATTTCGCGCGAGACGCTGCAGGAAAATCGAGTGATCGCCAAGATCCGCGAGATCCTAACCAAGCGTCTCCTCAAGCAATTCGCGGAGACCGCGAAGAACCAGCCTCAGGAGTACCTCAAGTTTTGGGAGACTTACGGAAGAATTCTCAAGGAGGGGTATCAGGACTTCGCTAATCGAGAGCGCTTACAAGAACTACTGCGCTTCCCAACCTCGGCGCAAGAGTCATTGACCAGTCTCGCTCAATACGTCGATCGAATGCCCGAATCTCAGTCAGCGATCTACTACCTCTCAGGTGCGAGTCGGGAGGCACTCGAGCGAGATCCGCGGCTCGAGATCTTTCGCAAGAAGAGCGTCGAGGTGCTTTACCTTACCGAAGTCGCCGACGAAATCGTCCTCTCGGGTCTTGGCGATTACCAGGAGAAGAAGCTCGTCTCCGCCGATCAAGTAGCACTCGAAGACTTGGCCGACCTCGGTCCTGAGCTCGATGAAGATGAGAGTTCGGAGAAGGCTTCGGCCGACGAGCTGTCGCAGCTACTCGACCGCTTTCGAGAGGTCTTGGGGGATCGCGTGACCGAGGTCCGCGTCTCCAACCGGTTGGTCGACTCGCCCGTCTGTCTCGTCAGCCCCGACGGTAGTACGACCCATATGGATCGACTGATGAGAGCGATTAACAAGGAGAGCGAGCTTCCCAAGCGAGATCTCGAGATCAATGCCAAGCACGCGATGATCCAGAGCCTCAATCGTCTCGTGGCCCAGAACCAGGACCCGGCGTTTGTCGAGCAAGCCTGTGAGCAGCTCTACGAGATGGCCATGCTGACGGATGGATTTCTCACCGATCCGCACCGGCTCGTCGAGCGAGCTCAAGCGGTACTGAGGGAGGCCGCAGAACTCAAAGATCAAGCGAAGGCGTAAATGGACGCTACCGTCCACGCTTTGGGCGCGAATTGATTCAAGGCTCGGAAGTGATTGTCGGTTCTTCCGGCGATCCACCTGACCCTGAGGGGCGGTCACCGTTACGATTTCCCGGGCATTATTGCTGGGGCCTGACCGCGGGGAGATTGAAGCAGCAATTTTTCGGGCTAGCAGCCCGTTGAAAAACTCATTCCGCGCGGGAGGCCGAGATTTCGAGCTCCGTGCCGGCCGCTATGGAAGATCGATTTTGTTGCCGAGTCTTTTATGAACGGCTGCTCGGGCGGGCTGGGCCCGATTAACAGACACCTCATCAGCAGAACCCCCCGAGGAACTCGAGGGGTCCGCCTCCGTGTATGAGATTCTGGCAGCGCTTCGGCTTATTTGTGAAGCCCCGCAAAGTTTATGAACCGCGTAGCGCTTTCGCGCTTCGTGGTTGCGGGCACATGAATTTGCTGCTAGGCAATTTGATCGGCGAGGTCTGACACAATGCGTCCCATTTCCGAGTTGCGGATGAAGACGCTCTGTCTCAGCGAAGACTTGAGAGCGTCTTCGACTTTGTTCGCGAGATAGGTGTTTTGCGGACACGGGTCGCGTCTGAGGATTTCTACGATTCTGAACAGGTCGACGGGATCGAGGCTGATTGCGGCCATTGGGTCCTCCTATGCACCTAATTTCCAGACCGCTCCGAGCAATGCAATTGGGAGACCACCTCAACCGCCAAAGGTCAGACCGCCAGGTCTCGTCCTTGCTAGCCCGCATCATTCATGAGCCCGCTGCTACGAAGTCGTCAGACGTCCGCTCGCGGCGT